>JAHBAO020000379.1 GCA_018500065.2 Octadecabacter sp.
GATCTCGCTGATCGGCTTGACCGAAAATTCGGAAATATCGCTGACGCCTGCGCGTTCGGCGTTGGCTTGGCTCATCTTGATCGCGCCTGCATCGCGGTCAGACCCGTAGACGTTAAAGGCGGCGTCACGTTGTGGGCTGTGCATGGCCTCAAATGCATCCGCGTCGAAGTTTGGGAGCGATTGAAAGGCGAACGTGCGTGCGCGACCGCAATCAAAGCGCCGCGCGATTTCGGCTGCCTCAATCGGAAACGTGCCAGAGCCGCACATCGGATCATACAGCGGTTCCTTGCCGTTGTATCCCGCGTCACGCAGGAACATGGCGGCCATCGTTTCGCGCATGGGGGCTTTGTTCACGGCCTCTTTGTGGCCGCGCTTGTGTAGTGGTTCACCGGATGTATCGAGAGAGAACGTGACGATATCACGATCAATCCGCACGCGGATGTTAAAGGAGGTGTCAGTTTCACCGTCGGGAGCGTTGAACCCTTGGGCCGCGAGGGCCTTCTCCACACGTTCTTTGGCGGCCCCTGCGTGATAGATTTTTGATTTATTGCACGTGGCCTCAACCGACATGACGACCCCGAAAGGCAGAACATTTGCCCAATCAAATTCAAGCGCGTTTTTTTCGAGTTGGGACAGATAGATCGCGCGGAATTCAGTGATGCGGGCCAGAACGCGGTTTGCGCCGCGCAGTTGCAGGTTGGCGCGCCAGACTTCGGGCCATTCGCCACGCAGCGTCACGCCGCCGCCAATCACGGATGTCACTTTGAAGCCCTTCTCGCGGGCTTCAGTGGCAAGGAGGTCTTGCAAACCAGGGGCGGTGATGAGGAAAATGTCCATTGGGTAAGCCTAACGCGGGTTGAGCCATGAAAAAACCGCCCACGGAAGACCGAAGGCGGTTTCGAATGTTATGCGAGAACTTGAAACGAGGTGTGCAACGCGAATTCCCAAGAGAATTCTCTGCCTGCACACTCCGCCAATTCTTCGAATTGTCGGGTTAGCGACGAATTCCAAGGCGCTTGATAAGGTCTTGGTAGCGTGCCTCGTCTTTGCCTTTGGTGTAGTCCAGAAGCTTACGACGCAGAGCAACCATTTTCAAAAGGCCACGGCGACCGTGGTTGTCTTTCTTGTGGGTTTTGAAGTGCTCTGTGAGGGTCGTGATGCGGGATGTAAGGATAGCAACCTGTACTTCCGGCGAACCTGTGTCGCCTTCTTTGGTCGCGAATTCTTTCATCAGCCGTGTTTTTTCTTCAGCAGTAATCGACATCGGGGTCTCCTTATCAAAAGGGTGGATGGCACAAGCCGGGATGTCGTCCAGCAGGGCCCGTGGAGGGTGAACACCGCCCATCTGATAGGGGGTGATTGCGGGCGTATAGGTAGATTCCCCCGTTTAAGCAAAGGAAAAATACAAGGGTTTCGGCAAGGGGCGATTAGGAGGCGATAAGTTGGACAGTGCCGACGTCAAAGTATGGTACGCCATAAAGCGACGCCACGGGTTCGCCATTCGCAAACAACATGGTTCCGTTTGGCATGGATTGCGTCGTTAGTTCGGGTGGTGTGCCTTCAAAATTTAGGACAAGCACGTCATCATCAGCGTAGTCCATGATCGAAACTGTGCCGCTGTCGATTTCAAAACGGTCACTGTCTGCACCGCCTGACATGACATCACCATCATTCCCGATCAGTGTGTCGCGCCCTGAGCTGCCATTGAGGTAGTCCTTTTCGGCAGTTTCTTCGCCGGAAACGCCATCGAGCACGTCATCGCCTTCACTGCCTTGAAGGTTGTCATGTCCAGCGCCGCCAATCAGCGTGTCGTTACCGTGACCACCGAGCAGTGTGTCGTTACCTGCACCGCCATCAAGAACATCATCACCGTCACCTGCGATAAGTGCGTCGTTGCCGGCGCCGCCTGTCATGTCGTCATTGCCGATATAGCCGTAAACGAGGTCATCCCCAGCGCCGCCCGCAACCGAGTCGTCGCCACCGCCGCCATGAATGTGGTCGTCGCCCGCATCACCGTGCAAGGTGTCATCACCGCCGCGACCATCAAGGTAGTCATCGCCCTCCTGCCCATCCGCGGTATCCGCGCCGTCGTCGCCAAAAAATTCGTCGTACCCGTCGGTCGTTTCCGCGACGACGCCTTCAACGGGCCCAACGAGGCTTGAGTTGGTTTCTGCGAAGTCCAACAAATCCGTGCCTTCAAGACGGTCATCGTCTTCATCAGTGGCGTCAGGCTCGGGGACATCGGCTGGTTCAGCGCCAGATGGAATGCCGACAAACGCGGTACCCGCGAGGGCGACGCCGAGGAGACCTAGGATTGCCAACATACAAAGCGACCTTCTAATAACGACTGGCACAAAGCATGCCTCGCGTGCTGGATACACGCCAAGACCTTAAAAATCCTCATAAAAATAGCTAATTGGTTAATGTTATGTTACGTCAAGGGGTCTGCCAAGGCTCGGGTTTTTGGGTGTAGGCGATATAGAGAGGGTGTTTCGGGTGGCCTGCTTTGGTCAGCCCTAAATGCAGAAGTTCAGCCCCGGTTTGGCGCAAGAGCAGCGTAACTTCGCTACCACGCATGCGGTGTTCACCATGTGCGCCCCACGCGCAGATTGTGACGTCTGCCCAAGCCGCGCCTTCGCGGATTGCAGCATCGTTTGCTTCGCCAATAGGGTCCGCAGCGGCGCGCATTTTGCGTGGATCCGTGTCGCGCCACGCAAAAATGTTGGTCACGCGAAAACCGCCATGCCCCAGCGCACGCGCACGGCGTTCACAGCGTTCAACGGTTGGGTCATTTTGCACCTCAGTCGCCGTTGACGGATTGAGCATGACGAAATGCACTTTGCTGCCTGCATCGTTCCAGACGCGCGTCAGGGAATAGCGGTAGCGTTCGCAGTCGGAATAGATGGCCGTTGAGGGCGCATCGCCTTTGGTGTGGGTACGTGTGATCATAGGGTTCTTATGCCGCTGCTGCGC
>JAHBAO020000125.1 GCA_018500065.2 Octadecabacter sp.
AGAGCGTGTTGTCCAGGTCAAAGACCCAAGCGCGCACATGTGAGAAAGATGATTTTACCATGTGTGCATGTTAGGTCTTGTGCGTTCGGATTTCGAGAGGGTTGATACCGTGAAGTACCGTGGCGTACAGTCGCGCAAATTTGCAAGTTGAAAGAGCCCCATGAAGTCTCCGCAAAAAGATGCATACGAGTTGATCCTAGAAGCGATTGATACTGGTACCTATAAGCCCGGAAGTCGATTGGTTGAAAGCGAATTGGCGGAGCGTTTTGGCGTGTCTAGAACGCCAATTCGCGAGGCTTTACAAAGGCTTGAAACGCAAAGCTTGCTGACGCGGGATGGGCGGTCTTTGATTGTTGCGTCTTTGGATCATGGCCAATTGAGCGAGCTTTATGTCGTTCGCGGCGCGCTTGAAGGGTTGGCGGCACGCCTTGCTGCGCGTCATTCCACACCCGAGGAACTGGCGGTATTGCGTGATATGTTGGACGCGGATCGCAAACTTATCGACGACCCCGAAGCCATGAGCCGCGCAAACCGACGGTTTCACAAGCAGATCCACCTTGCCAGCCACAACCGATTTTTGGTGGATCAGTTGGATCTTGTGCATCGCTCGATGGCGCTGCTTGCGTCCACGTCAATCGCGGTTGAAGGGCGCCCGAATGACACATTGGAAGAACACGAACGCATCGTGAGCGCGATTGAAGCGGGGGATGGCGACGCGGCAGATCAAGCGCTGCGCGATCACATCAGCGAGGCGTTCACTATTCGGCTGCGATTGGATGCGGCGGCGGTTGAAGCTGGATAATCTTGTCGTCGGGCATGTGTTTTGCTTGGGTTGGCGCAAAAATTCCGTGGCTTGTTTTGTCCCAATAGAATGGCTTTGTGGCAAGCTCGAACACGCCCTTGTAGGCGGCTACGGCGGCGAGCGGAAAATACAGGTGCAACGTCGGGGTCCATTTGATCAGGTCGCGTTTGCCCGCTGATGTAACGGCGATGGCTGAAACTGTTATGCCGATAATTTCCGAGAGCAGAAAGAGCGCTGCGAAGGTAAGCGCGACGTTTGGTGCAAGGACGCCGTCAAGTGGATGGGGGATGCCGAAAAGCATCAACCAAAATGACCACAGCAGTGGCGCGAGGAGGAATTGTGAAATGGTTCCTGCAAATAGCATCTGCGTGCCAAAGAACCGCCAAGCACCCAATTCTTTCCATAATTTCAAAGGATTGCGCATGTGTACGCGATAGGTGATTGCGTATCCCTTTAGCCAGCGGGACCGCTGTTTGACCCAAGGCCATGTGCGTGCGTTTGCCTCTTCTTGGGTGACGGTGTCGATGATCTCGGTGCGGTAGCCGTGGCGTGCGAGCCTGATACCAAGGTCAGCGTCTTCGGTCACGTTGTGGGCGTCCCAGCCGCCCAGGTCTTCCAAGATTTCGCGCCGGAAAAACAGCGTCGTGCCACCCAAGGGAATGACGAGGCCCATGCGCTCAAGGCCGGGAAGGATGATGCGGAACCATGTGGCGTATTCGACGGTGAAACAGCGCGCCAACCAGTTGGATTGCGAATTGTAAAAATCCAGACGCCCCTGCAGGCAAGCGACGTCTGATCTGCAATGTGCAAAGTGATCCACCACGACGTTGATCTGGTCGGGGTCGGGGGCATCTTCTGCGTCATAGACCCCGATGATCGACCCTTTGGCGAAACAAAGCGCATAATTCAAAGCGCGGGGTTTGGTTTGCAGGGTGCCCAGGGGCACTTTTATCGCCCGCATCCAGTAGGGCAATTGCGTGTCGGCAAGGGCGTCTTGCGTGGTGACGTCGTCTGCCTCAAGCACGAGGCAAACGTCGAGGCGGTCGGTTGGATATTTCAGTTGCGACAGGCGCTTGACCAAGGCACCTGCGATGTCGCGTTCGTGAAAGAGCGGAACGAGGATCGTGACGATGGGGAGTTGGCCGGGAGGTTGTTTTGGCCCTGCGCGCGATTTTGGCTTGCTGGACAGCTTTAGGATCACCGCCGCGGTTTTGAGGAGCGTGTTGGACAGCAGCGCAAAGACGGCCCAGCCGCACAGCACTAGAAAGCTGATTTGCGGCCACAAGATGAGGCAGGATAACACGGTTAGAAGTGTGCCTAGCCCCCATCGAAAGGCTTTGCCGGAATCCCAATCGCGGCACGATTCATCAGATGCAGTGCGAATTTCCGCGTTTTGCATCAATGCCTTATGGCACATGCGGCTGAGGGCTGAATCAAGATCTTTACCGGTGACGATGGCGAGATGAACGGGGCCAAAGATAACCCTGAGGACATCGCGCACGCGCAGGAAGTCTTGTGTTGTGGCGGCAAGGACCGTGACGCGCCCCGCGACGCTGCGCCACGGAAGAACACGATGTTTGAGGCAAAGGTTCGCGCCGAACTGTGCGATGAGGCGTGGATCGGCCTGATTTTTGATCGGGTCCACAACGGAGGTTCCGGCAAGTCCGGCCTCAAGTTGGGCGATGGTCGTTTGTGGCAGGCCCAAACGGTGGCGCAACGCGTCCCCGACTGCCTGTGTGTTGCGAATGGCAACATCAGCGCGCGCGAGGGCGCGGGCAGCCTCGCTACCATCGGTGCCTAAGACCTCGCCTACTGGCAAAGGGGTTGCCAAGCGAGCGGCCATGTTTGGTGCCCCCGACAACGGACGTTGTCGACGCGTGCTGAATATCAAAGCCATAAGGCCCTCGTTACCTGTCACGCGTCTACATTGGACGACGTTTGGTTAACGGGTCGTTAAGGGTAATGTCAG
>JAHBAO020000243.1 GCA_018500065.2 Octadecabacter sp.
AGATGCGTGCGCCAGCGAAAAACAGAACGCCAACGCGACGTGCTGGGTTTGATGCTGAAGAATACACTACGCTTACACGTTATCTGCGCAGTTATAGGGATTGTGTTGGGGTGTTTGCTGATAAGCGAGTGAATGCTTGGCATAAAGTGCAACGACAGCAGATGTATTATTTTGTGCTGTTTTTGGCGAACAGTGGACTGCGTGTTGGCGAAGCACGTGAGATGCTGTGGAGTGATGTTAAGTTTGATGTTGCTGTTGAAGGCAGCGACAGTGTGATTGCTGAAGTGCGTGTGAGTAAGGCTACGAAAAAAGGCGAGGCACGTTTTGTGCAGACGCAGCCGAATGCAAACAGTTTGCTAAAGCGTTGGCGCGAAACAACGGCATATAACAAACACAACGATTTGGTTTGGTTTGGGCAAGTGGATGCTGCGACACGTGAAGTTGGCAAATTTACAGACTTAAACAGAGGCTTTCAGTTATTTCTAAAGCGTGTGCCGTATAACGAACGTGTGGATGGTTTGCTGTATGATAGGGACGGCGACAAGCGTAGTTTATACAGTTTGCGGCACACTTACGCGACACTGCGTTTGCAAAAGGGTGATGTGAGTATTTACGATTTGGCGATGAATATGGGATGCAAAGTTGCGCAGATTGAAAATCATTACAGTCACGTGCTGACACAGCAGCGCAGACACGAGATTACGAAAACAAAGCGCAAGACAGCAGCAGTTGTGGAAGATGTTGTGGATGCAGAAGATGGCTTTGCGCTTGAAGCACTAAAGCGTTTTAGACGTGGCGAGTTGAGTGAAGCAGCACTGCTTGAGATAATGAAATTGCCGCAATAATTGTTAAACTAACTCTACAGCATTCGCCAACTGTTCTGCGTTAACGTCAATGTATCGCTGTGTTGTTGCTATGCTGCTGTGCCCAGCAAGTTCTGCCAGCACACGCACTCCAACGCCTTTGCTTGCTAAGCGTGTGATAAACGTGCGTCTACCGCTGTGTGATGTTGCGTGTTTGAGACTGCACTGTTGGAAGATGTGTATGAGCAATTGACACATTGTGTTGGCACTAAAGAAACTGCCTTTCTGACTGCAGAACAGTGGCGCAGTGGGTTGCTTGCGTAGCGTTGGGTAATATTGGGCAAGTTGGCGTTTGAGTGTTTTGTTAACGTAAACAGTGCGTGTGCGTGCCCCCTTTGTTGCTGCTGCTGACAACACAAATGAACTGTGCACGTTGCCAACGCTGTCATACACATCGCAGATACGCAGTGCTGCAAGTTCCTTTGCACGTAAGCCAGCGTGTAAACTAAACACGAAGATTGTTGTGTCGCGCAGTGCGTGTTGACGAGTTGAGCAGTATGCAAGCACACGTTTTATCTCTGCGTCTTTTAGTGTCTTTGCTTGTCGCATTATCGTCTCCAAATCCCATAAGTGTCAGTAATTAAGTGTAAATTCTGATGTTGTGTTTGGACAACGATAAAGTGTCTGCAAATGAGTTGTTCGATAACAAGCACTTACAGCAGAACCCCATACAATACATATTGTATGACATTCTTGTTTGTTTGCAGTGCGTTGTGTCCAAACAGTGTGTTCGAACCTACTGTTTTGTTTGAGTGTGTTTGAAACACTGTGTTGCAAGCAATACGAAACACTACGCCGTCCCCAAACATACGGCGTGTGCTGTCGTATAAACTGTCTGTGCTAACTTCAGTCTGCATAAACAGCAGCGTTGGGTATAAATGTGTTGTCTACGTCCCAAGTGCTTATGTCGCCTACAATCTTCTGCTTGTCATAATGTGCCTCTTTTAGAACGTAGAAATTTAAGCCTTTGCTGCTGCCTATAATTGTTTGTGTGTGCACGTCTTTGCTTTGCCTACAGTTTGTCCAAGTGTGCCTAAATATGCTGTCGATTGTTGCTGCTTGCCTAAAGTGCTTTGGGATATTGCCTAATATGATGTTGAAATGTGTTGTGAGTGTTTGTGGTTGCGCTGTATTGGTGGCTTCGATGGTTGTAAGTGCGAGTGGGCGATAAAGATGTGGCTTGCGACGCACGAGGTTTGACTGTGTTGGGTGCAGCGCAGCAGCAAGCACGTTGAGTGTGTGTCGCAAGTCTTGCTTTGCTGCTTGGATGCGTGCGTGCAGCGTTTTGGCTGACAAACGTGCTGGGCAAATGTTTGTGTGTGCAACGACATAGAATTGCGCCAAATCTGCTTGTGCGTCGAAAAGTTGCTGTATGTCAGTCGCGTTGTAAGTCCGCATGTCCAAATCCAATAAATACTCGTGTGCAAACACCAACACAGTGTTGCTGTGTATTTATGCGCAGAGGAGAAATTGATGACGAAAACGGTTTTGGATGAGATTAAGCAAGCATTGATGGCTGCAAATGCAGTGCAAGGCGAACAAGAGTTTTGCGTTGCTTGGTTGGGCAAGAACGCAAGTTATATGCGTGTTTTGCGTTTCCAACAGTTGCAACCAAGTGCTGATGCATTGGCTGTTTGTGCAAGTAAATTGAATTACTACACGCAGCGATTGGAGAGCAGCAGTGACAGCAAGCACAAGCAATGGGCGCAACGCTTTGCAGTGCTGCACAGTAAGTGCACAACGGCACTAAACGAACAAGCACGGACAAAGTGGCAAGCAGCAGAACGAATGGGCGCTGTGTGAAATGAGTTTTAGACGTAGAAAAAACGTGCAGCGGTTTTTGGTAGGGAGTTACTTACAGTTTTGGGGTGGTGATTTTGCACATATGGGGGTGGCGCAGTGAGTGCTTTGGCTGATGTGCAACGTGCGTTGAACACGATACGAGACATAACGAATAAAGAACAAGCAGCAGTGCGTTTGGAGGTGCTGAGGCTTTTGGCAAGCACGATTGCGGACGAGGCACGTGATATTGAAGGCGTGAAGGTGAAAGCAGCAAAGCGTGTTAAGCAGTTGCCAACGCTGCCCATACCCAAGTCTGCCAACACACCCAAGCAAATCCAAGCAGCGCCAACGCAGCAAGTGTCACAGCAAGACTTCGAGCCCAAACAGCAGCAAGCACCTATAGCAGCTAAGTAGTGCTTACATCGGAAAACGATGTAACAGTGCTGTGCAGTGGTGGCGTAGAGCACGTGTGTGCTTGCTGTATGGTGTCAGTTTGAGGGTAGGGTGCGTTGAGTGCTACACGCTGTGAGGACGCTGTGTGTGCTTTTTTTTGCTGGAAAACAGCAGATTTATCGTGTTTGAGTAGGTTGAACGCTGCTTTGGTTGAGTGGCATAGTGAGACTTGGATTAGAAAGGGCTAAGGCTGATGGCATTTTTGATGATAGTGATAATGATTGCTGGGGTGGCGCAGCTGTATTTGGGGTATGTAGGTATTGAAGATTGGTTAGGTAATGGTTGGGCGCTTGGCGCATTGGCGTTAGCATTCTTTGCAAGAATAATGTTGCCATTAACAGTAGGCACATATTTGGCGATGACTAATGTTTATGGCTACGAATGGTGGATTGCAGCAATAGTTGCTGCGCCTGGTTTATTACTAATTGTTCCTGCAATGGTAACCGATATATTTTCCAAAGTTTTCAACAAGTGAGTTTTAGTTAATGTTTGGGTTCGGACAAAAAGCAAAATTAAAAAAGATGGGTGAAGAACTTAAGGGGGCAAGTTTGGCAGAGGTTGTCGAAAAGTTTGCCGACAGTAAGTTAATAGAGCGTCCATCACTTGCTTACGACAAAGAAGTGGCGACAATTTTCAAAGAGAATATTACTAGAGAAGAAGAGCAAGATGTAGAACTTCTACTTCCAAAAATTGAAAAAATAACTGCTGACAACAAATTAGAAGAGGGCAGTCACAATATTTATCTAGCCTACAATACATTTGAAAATTTGAGAATATATGCACTTGATTTAACGATGGCTACGAAGATTATGGATAACACTGATGAAGCTGTTAACTATTTGTTTGATACGTGGCTAAAAGTGCCGCCTATTTATTACGTGCTTCCGATATTATTTCCAGCAAAGTGTGGTGGGCGCATAGAAGATTTTTCAATCGACAGAGATGTGCGCTTTGCTATGATTGATGGCTTGTTTGGGCGGCTTAATAATACTGAAGGCTTCAGTCGTCTTGTCAGCGCATTTGCAGAAGAGCATCCATACTTTCGGCAATACCCCTTATAGCATATAGATAGCATAAACCTAAAATATCAAATAAATAATTGATATTAATTAATTAATTAAGATACCGAATAGCCAAGCGTTAAGCTTTACGGACATCGAAATACGAAAGGGCGCACCACACCGGTTGCGCCCTTTTTGTTTTCGCTTCTTTTGTTTGAAAATACCTCAGGAGGTCTGGAGGACTGGTCCTCCAGCGGATCGGATTTGGCGCAGCCAAATTCGATTACTCGCTATCAGGTCGCACTAACCCAAGACCACGCAAGTACACCCCAATACCAGTCTCCAGCAAGTCCTCAGGCGGAAATGGCGACTTTGTACCCGGAGATCCGCGTGCAAACAGTTCAACCACCCCGTGGCTCATCGCCCAGATGTGGGCGCTGAACATCTGTGGGGGTGGGCGTTTCTCTTCGGGAATGTGCATAGACAGCTCGACAGCCGCCTTTTCCAACACGCCCATCGCGCGGGTTGCGGCATCGTTAAGGTCTGGTGTGCGCTGTATTGAAATGCCGCTCTCAAACATCGCAACATAATGGCCGGGATATTTGCGGGCAAACGCGAGGTAGGCACGACCTGTGGCCTCGAATGAGGCCAGAGCAGAAGGTTGGCCCTTGGCGTAGGCGTATTCCATCAAGTCTGCAAAAATTTCATACCCTTGTCGCGCGGCCTCGGCGATCAGGTCTTCGCGTCCTTCAAAGTGGCGATAGACGGCGGCAGGGGTGACGCCAGCTTCGCGGGCGGCTTCAGATAATGTAAACCCTGTCGGGCCTTTTTCCTCAATCAAACGCAACGCGCCATCAACCAGCGCGCGCTTCAGATCACCGTGATGATACCCGCGTTTAGCCACCCAGATGCTCCGGTCCGCCAACGATCTTGGCGTCTATTTCACCCAATGCGGCGGTGTCTTTGCCTGTGTAATCCAACTGTTGCAGCACCGCGCGGATCGCATTGACCCGTGCGCGGCGTTTGTCAGCGGATCGCACGACCATCCAAGGCGCTTCTGCCGTGTGGGTTTTTGCCAAAGTTTCGGAAATGGCAGCAGTGTATTCGTCCCATTTCTTCAATCCCTCAACGTCAATCCAGCTGAGTTTCCATTGCTTTAGCGGATCACTTTCGCGGTCCAAAAACCGCTGCAACTGCGCTGCGCGATCAACCGTCAGCCAAATTTTGAAAACCTTGATGCCTTCATCAATCAGCATCTGTTCAAACGGGTTTACCTGCTCGAACCATTTGTCGCGCTGCGTGTTGCTGCAAAAACCGAAGACTTTTTCGACCACGCCGCGATTGTACCAAGAACGGTCAAAGCAAACGATCTCGCCTGCGGTGGGCAGGTGCTGGATGTAGCGTTGAAAATACCATTGTCCGGCTTCAGCGTCCGTGGGCTTGCTGAGTGCGACAACACGCGCCCCGCGTGGGTTCAGGTTCTCGCGAAACCGTTTGATCGTGCCGCCCTTGCCAGCCGCATCGCGCCCCTCAAACACAATCGCAATCCGTTGACCGGTGTCACGCGCCCATGCCTGCATCTTCACCAGTTCAATCTGGATCGCTGCAAGTGCGTCTTCATATTCGCGGCGCTTCCAACGTTTCTCATACGGAAAATCTGTGGCGAGGATTTCACCCTTTTTCGTGTCCTCAATTTCAAGGCGCACTTCGCTCGGGGCATCTTCGCGAAAATACCGGCTAATTTCACCGTCAAAGGGCAGGGTGGTCATCTGTTTTGCCTCGTCGTTTCAAGTTTGTTTCACTATGCGGTCGCGCTGGGTTCAACGCAATCCGGCCTGTATCGCGATGCGGTCAATTGCGGCTTCAACACTGTCAGGATTGGCGTGATGCGGCATGTGCCCAATCCCTTCCAGCACGGTCAGGTTCGCGTGCGCAACCGCAGCCTTTAGCGGAATAGAATGAATGTCGAGGGGGACAGTTTCGTCCTGGTCGCCATGTATGATTTCCAGCGGCATTTCGAATTCGCTTGCAAACCGCGGCGCCATTTCAACGATATGCGGGCGCAGTGTATTCACTTGTCGCGCATTCGCCCGAAAGCTGGGAGGCCGCAGGCTAAGGGTCGCGCCAATATGCGCGATATAGCCGTCTGGCACCGCTTGCGGCGCGAATATGCCCGCAATGGCGGTTTCGATCTGGTTCTTAGACGCGAACGCCGAAATCATTGGCGACAACAGTGCGCCCCCTAAGGCTGATCCGTTGACCGTGTAATAGGCCCCAAGATCGCCGGGCCAAGGGTGCGAAGGCCCCGCTAGGTTCACCACGCCCGCGGTGTTTTCGGGATGATTAAGCCCCCAAGCTAATGCGACAGACCCGCCATAAGAATGGCCCAGCACGATGGGACGATCTGCCCCCAATTGACGGGAAGCGGCCTGCAACATTTCCGCTTGGGCTGCGGGGCTTTCGGCTGTGGTATTAAACGCGCCCTCAAAATCATCCGATAGACGGTCCGTATAGCCAAACCCCGGGCGGTCAAACACGATGACGCGGTAACGATCCGTGAGGCGGTCCATGAAATCAAAGGTGAATTCACGGGTGTTGCCACCCGCACCGTGGATCAACACAACGTCTGGCCCTGCACCCGCGACAACCGCGTGAACCTGGCGGCCATTCACCTCAATGAATTGCCCTGTCGGGGGGAATTCACGTTCAGCGGTCGCGCCTTGAAGATCGGATTGTCGATCCGTCAAAACAGCTGCACCCGCGAGGGCCGCCGCGGAAAAGGCCGCAAAAAGTTTGAATGGCACGTTGGTTACCTGCTTTATGTGTTAACGTTTAACATAAGCGTCATCGGCGAGAACGCAAACACCGCGCGACAGGCAACCCTTATTCCGTCGCGTCTGCAGACGCACGCAAATCAGTGCTGCTGAGCCCGATTTGATCAATATCATAGGGTGTTGTCAGGTAGATCTCTGAAATCCAGTTACCATAAAGCAAATGCGCGTGGCTGCGCCACTTGTTCATCGGGGTCTTCGATGGATCATCATTTGGGTAATAATCCACGGGAATTTGGATCTCTGCACCCTCGATCTGATTGCTCTCCAGATCGCGCTTATATTCTTGGTTCAGGGTGTCGCTGTCGTATTCAAAGTGGTTGAACACATAAATCGCACGGTGCGTCCGATCTTCCACCAGCGCCGGACCGACCTCATCTGAATCCAGTAATGTGGTTAGGCCAGCGGCATCAATCTCGTCGCGCTTCATCTCTGTCCAGCGACTGACAGGCATTGTCAGCTCGTCAGAAAACCCCCTAAGATACGTGCTTTGCGGGGCGTTGTTCATGTGGCGGTAGCAGCCAAATAACTTGGTATCCAACAGGTGTTTCTGAACCCCGTGGAAGTGGTTGATCATGGCCATGCCACCCCAACACACGCCAAACGTGGAATGCACGTTGGTTTGGGTCCAGTCCATGACTTCGCGCAGCTCGTCCCAATAGGTCACGTCCTCAAAGTCGAGGTGTTCAATCGGGGCACCGGTGATGATGAGACCGTCAAATTTCTGGTCTTTCACCTCTTGGAAGGTGCGGTAGAATTCTTCCATGTGGTCGGCCGCGGTGTTGCGGGCCTCGTGTTCAGACATGCGGATCAGCGTCAATTCGATCTGCAATGGCGTCGCACCAATCAGCCTAGCGAATTGATTTTCAGTCTGAATTTTCTTTGGCATCAGGTTCAGGATACCAATGCGCATTGGACGAATGTCTTGGGTGTCCGCCACAGAACGTCCCATTACCATCACACCCTCGCGCGAAAGCACGTCGTAAGCAGGGAGAGAACGGGGAAGACGAATGGGCATTGGAATGAACCTATGTTGAAGAACAGTTTACGTAATGTGCTTAGGTGCGGGCCTCAAGACCTTGCGCGATCACGGCGATAAAATCCGCCTCGTCACGCACCGTCGCCATGTCTGAGGCATCGACTGTGATACCCCAGTTCTTGGCCATATCACTATAGCGGGGTTGGCGGTGCGCAAGGGCGCGGGCATAGGTCCAACGGATGAAAGAATCTGGGTCAACATCACCTTCTTTCATCTTGTTTTCGCTTAGATATTCAGTCCAGCACCTCAACAAGAACTCTGGCTGATAGGCCATCGGTTTAGGGGCTTTGTCAAAGCGTGCAACAAGATCAGCGGTGTGGTCGTCACTGCCTTTGATCCAGACCATAAGCGCGCTGTCTGACAGCATTTTCAAAACCGGATCTTGCGGGTCGGTCGCATCTACCCATTCACAAATCGAGCCGCCTGTATCGCAGACGAAATGTGGGTAGCCATAAAGCGCCTGTGCGCGGTCCCTGAAATAGGGCGTGTCGCGCAATGCATCAAGTTCGGCGCGTTTGAATTGCTCTTGGCGGCGCTGGTACTCGGCCATTGGCAGACCGCCCTTGGCCGGATCGCCGGGCTTGCCGAGGTAGGTGCTGACAGGCGTGAGGTTATCAAACGTGATGTTGGACCCAATGTGGATGCTGTCAGACATCAACAATTCACGCAAAAATGGCACCTTCATCGCCTCGGCCTTGGCGTTATCGGCGATGAATTCGCCCATGTAGCGCGTGCCGATGCGGTAATCTATCGAGTAGTGAAACCAGCTTTGTGTATCGCGCAACATATTGGAGACATAGGTTTTTCCCAGTCCCGACATCGCAAAAAGCAGCACACGTTTTTGCGCGGCATTGGTCCAGTCTGAGGCGGTTTGATAAGTCATGGGGCTTGGGTAACGCGAAGGAACGCAGTGGGCAACGAAAAAGCCCCACCGTTAAGGGCGGGGCTTTGGAAATCCGTATGTTTGGATCACTTAAAAATTATAAGCAACTTTCAGGCCGATGCCGATGGCAGAGTTGTCGGCAAATTCTGGCGTTCCAGCACCGAATTTGGTCAAATCACCCGTAGCATCGCCAATCTGAATGTAACGCACTCCGCCGGATATTTCGACGCCGTTGTCCATTGTGTAAGCGCCGCCGACTTGCAGGCTGACGTAACCGTCGGTTGGGGAAAATGCAGATGCAAGACCACCCTGTGCTTTTTCGTAGCCAACACTTAATGACCCAGAAAAGCTCTCAGAGAACCGGCGACCAACACCGACGTTGTAGGTAAATGCGTCATTGCTTGGCGCGTAGAACTGACCAACAGCGCCGTTGCTTTCTGTCAAAGACGCTTGCGACCATTCTGCCCAACGAATTGACCCGAACACCAATGTGTCGGTAGCCACACCTGTTTGGAAATCAAGGTTTACGGATTCTGGGAAGGCCGCACTGAGCGTTGTTGGTAGCGTGATTCCGTCGAGTTCGATATCTATCGCGCTCGAATAGGTCAGTGCGACACGCAGGGCGATGTCGGGACGTTCATAGGCAGCTCCCAAAACGTAGCCTGTTCCTGTTCCAGTCTCATAGGTGTTAACGAAAGCACCCAAAGTCAGCTCACCGCTGGTTTCAAGATAACGCAGACCGGCGTGAACCGATACATTCTCGTTTACTTGATACTGTCCAAGTGCCGTAATGCTTGCGCTGTCGACGATGCCTGCAATTGGCAAACCAACATAGGCCACATCTGAACCAAACGGCTGGTCAAAAATCAGCGCGAGGGCGACACTGTCGTTTATTTGCTTTCTGTAACCCAAACCAAGCTGCGTGTAGGAAGCAGCCATATTGTCGCCTCCTAGAGCAGTAGAGGATACGCTCGGCGAAACAGAACCGAAGCTCAGCTCAGCGTAGTCACCCTCTTCAAAAATTATCCCGATACCTTGACCAGAGCGATCCAAACCGCCCGCGGCTGCGATGCTGGTGGTCATAAGCAGGGCTGCGCCTGCTGTCATAATCTTGTTCATGTCTCTTCCCTTATCCCTAGAGTGCATGTCTTTTCCCTGCGCGTAATCTTAGGGAGGGTGCGGCATTTTGGTCAATTCTTATCCCGCCGTGACGCTACGTCTAAACCCCCGCGGTCTCGAATTGGCGACAAATGCATCACGCTTTTGCAGGTTGGCCATAGGTGATATTGAGGTAATTGGCCGCGAAAATGACAGCTGCGCCCACGAAAATCCACGGATCCAAAGCCTCGTTGTAGACCAGTGCGGCGACAATCGCGATGACGGGAAGCCGGATGAAGTCGATCGGCATAACGATATTTGCCGGCGCAAGGGACAGGGCCGTGGTCAGGCAGAAATGCGCGATAAGCCCCGCAAAGCCGATCAAAATGATCCACGGTAGGGCGGTGCTGCTAGGGAGGGCAATGTCGCCATCATATCCCGCGCAGATGATTCCAAAGATCGCTTGCAGCACAGTGAGCCAAAACAGGATGCAGGTGATGGATTGAGTTCGCGTCAGCTTGCGTGTGAAAATTGCGGTGAAGGCAAATGCGATTGCGGCGCAGGCGGCGGCGATTGTCCCTGCAGAAATTCCAGTTTGAAACGGCTGGGTGACGATCATCACACCCATAAATCCCAAAAGGGCCGAGATAACGCCAACCCGCGTGAGGCGCTCTCCCAACATAATCGGTGCCAAGAGGATGACCCAAATTGGTGATGTAAATTCTAATGCAAACAATTGTGTTAGTGGGATCAGGGGGAGGGCGAAAAACCACAGGTTTTGCCCAGTGAAATGCGCCGCATTGCGGAGTGCGTGCAGCCCAAGCTGTTGGCGGTTTACTTGGCTGATTGTTCCTGCCGCCGATGCCACGACCAAAACAATTGCGATCCCCGTTAGGCTGCGGAACATCATGATCTCAAAGGTATCAAGCTCAAGACTGACAGCGCGTCCAGCGATCGCCATTGATGTGAAAGACACAATCGCACCGATCATCCAAAGCCCTGCGCGCACTGTGTCTGTCATTTGGGCCTCCGTCACCACTATGTGAGTGCTGCCAGCTTGACAGGCCACGCGCAAGGGGGCGTTGTGGTTGCATGTCGTTTGATTTGATCGTCGACGCCCTGCGTTAGTTCGCCAAGCAACTGCCGATCAACAGCAGGGGCGTTTCCCCGCGTTGTGTCAACACCCGCACGGCGCTTTGTCCGTCATCGGATGGGTTTTCCAGCAGAACAATGGCCGTGTCGCCGCGCCCGACGAATGTGAACGCTTGCGGCCAATCTTTACCTTCGGCTGTTGTCACCAACTGTAGTGTCATGTCCGAGGGGCGCACATAATCCAGCGTCGCGGTGTTTGCTGCGATTTCGAGCGCCCAATCGGGGTCTTGGCCCGAACAGGTCATATCGTCGACCTGTTGTGCAACAGCGGGGGCCGCCAAAAACGTGATGAAGATAATGGAGCGCATGGCTTAACCCTAGCGAACGCGGTTAGTGAAGCCAACCAAGCTGTTTGCTTGGCGATATTGAATAGGCCAGCGCACGTCCTGCGTTAAACCAGATTGCAAGGCTTTCACGGACCAAGACGAGCCAGTTCACAACGTTCTGAGGTGGGTCGCGGCGAACGTTTTCAGACATGACCAACTGAAAATTCTTATCGTTTGGTAAACCCATTTCCCAGCGTGCCCAATGGAACGATGCCCATGAACGGGGCAAATGGAAGGCTTCTGTCACTAGGATAATATCTTGTGCGTCTGGGATGAGTTCTAACGAGAACAACGCATTTTGCAGGGTCGATTGGGCACGCCCTTCGATCACGGTGTTTTCTGCCGGCACACCCCGCGATTGGGCATAAAGCGCCATTTGCGCGCCAGCATTCGGCCCATCAACGCGCGCAATCCCACCACTGAACACAATTGCAGGCGCAAGACCCGCTTTAAAAAGCTGAACGCAGCGATCAACACGTATCAGGGCCGCGCGGTCCAATGTGCCAGCGCCATCCATACCCGCACCAAGACAGATGATAACATCCGCCTTTTGCATCCCGCGCACGTCGGGTTCAGGCCACAGGAACGTCCACGCCAGCATTGCCAAGGTCATCGCGACGAAAGCCACACCACCCAGTTTCGCTAAACGTGCTAGGAAACGGGCGGGCCGTATTATTCCCACTCAATCGTGCCCGGCGGTTTGGATGTGATGTCATAGGTGACGCGGTTGATGCCAGCGACTTCGTTGATGATGCGTGTTGCGGTTTCACCCAAGAAATCATGGCTGAACGGATAGTAGTCCGCCGTCATACCATCAACAGACGTCACCGCACGTAGCGCACAGGCGAAATCATAAGTGCGCCCGTCACCCATCACGCCAACGGTGCGCACAGGCAGGATCGCGACAAAGGCTTGCCAGATTTCATCGTACAACCCGTGTTTGCGGATCTGGTCGATATAGACGGCATCAGCTTCGCGCAGGATATCGAGCTTTTGGCGGGTAATTTCACCGGGGCAGCGGATTGCCAGGCCCGGTCCAGGGAAAGGGTGGCGACCAATAAAGCTGGCAGGCAAGCCCAGCTCATGCCCCAAAACGCGCACTTCGTCTTTGAACAGCTCGCGCAGGGGTTCAACCAGCTTCAGGCCCATCTTTTCGGGCAGGCCACCAACGTTGTGGTGACTTTTGATCGTCACCGAAGGGCCGCCGGAAAATGACACGGATTCAATGACATCCGGGTAAAGCGTGCCTTGTGCAAGGAATTCAGCGCCTTCGATGTCATTGGCGTATTTTTGGAACACCTCGATGAACAAACGACCGATGATTTTGCGTTTTGTCTCAGGGTCCGACTGGCCTTCGAGTTCGCCCAAGAACAGGTCCGCCTCGTCAGCGTGGATGACCTGCAAGTTCATGTTGTCGCGGAACATCGCGATCACGTCCGTGCCCTCATCCTTGCGCAACAATCCGTGGTCAACAAACACGCAGGTCAACTGGTCGCCAATCGCTTCGTGGAGTAGGGCGGCCGTAACAGACGAATCCACGCCGCCGGACAACCCACAGATGACCTTCTTGTCGCCAACCTGTTCACGGATTTTTTCAATCGCGATGTCTTTATAAGCGTCCATCGTCCAGTCGCCGGCGAAGCCCGCAAGTTTGACAAAATTCTCATATAGTTTCGCACCGCGCGGGGTGTGGTGCACTTCTGGGTGGAACTGCACACCGTAGAAATGGCGGCTTGTGTCGGCCAGCACTGCATAAGGTGCGTTGGGGGAGGTTCCATGAACCTCAAACCCGGGTGCGATTTTTGACACGTGGTCGCCGTGGCTCATCCAGACTTGCTCATCGCCGTCCGTGAACCAACCATCCAGCAGATCAAGCGCACCCTTTGGCGTGACCTTGGCGCGACCAAATTCAGCCGTGCCACCACCGCCGGATATCTTGCCACCTTCAACCAAACCACCCAATTGCATCATCATGGTTTGCTGGCCGTAACAAATGCCCAGAACCGGAATGCCCATCGTCCAAAGGCTTTCTGGCGCGCGGGGGCTGCCGTCACGCGTAACAGAATCTGGCCCGCCGGAGAGGATCACCGCCTTGGGGTTAATCTCAGCAAGAACCGTGTCCGTGACGTTCTGATAAGGGTGAATTTCACAATAGACATTCTGTTCGCGCAACCGCCGCGCAATCAGCTGCGTCACTTGGGAACCAAAGTCGATGATAAGAAGGGTGTCGTGTGTGATATTATCCATGTGGTCTCGTAAAACGGACCGCGCGGGGGTGCAAGAGCATGGAGAGGCCCGCAATGTCGCTTTCGCCTCTTATTGGCCGCTTCTTTTCAAATCAGATACTGCAGCGCGTTGTAGCGTCTCCATCAACAGGATTCTAATGGGATGAAGACAATGTCGGACGCAGCACAGCAGGCACCAGCACGACGCGGACGCGGGGGCGGCGGCGCTGCACGCCGCGCGGAACGCACCGCGGTGAGTTTTGACACGGCAAAAACAATCGAACGCAATATCCCCAACCTTGAAATGTTGTCCGACGAAGCGCTCGATATTATCGAGGCGAACGCGGAAACCGTGCTCGAAGAAGTTGGCGTCGCATTTGTCGACAATCCCGAAGCGCTTGAGCGTTGGAAATCTGTCGGCGCAGAGGTCACGGGTGAACGGGTCCGCATTCCCAAAGGTTTGGCACGCAAACTGTGTGCCACAGCACCCAGCACGTTTGTGCAACACGCCCGCAATCCTGAACGCAATGTCACGATTGGTGGCAATAATCTGGTGCTGGCACCGGTTTACGGCCCGCCATTCGTGCGCGACGCAGAAGGTGGCCGTCGTTATGCCACGATCGCGGATTTCGAAAAGTTCGTGAAGCTGGCCTATATGTCGAAATGGCTGCACCATTCCGGTGGGACTGTGTGTGAACCGACTGACGTGCCCGTTAACAAACGCCACCTTGATATGCTGATGGCGCATATGACGTTGTCGGACAAACCATTCATGGGGTCGGTGACGGAGCCAAGCCGCGCAAAAGACAGCATTGAGATGTGCGAAATCTTGTTCGGCAAGGAGTTTGTGGCCGACAACACGGTTCTGACATCGCTGATTAACATCAACTCGCCGTTAACTTTTGACGCAACGATGATGGGCGCGCTTGAGGTCTATGCGGCGCACAATCAGGCGGCGATTATCTCACCGTTTATTGTTGGCGGTGCAATGGCGCCGGTGTCTGTAGTTGGGACGCTCACGCAGGTTTTGGCAGAGGTCATGGCGGGCATCGCCTATAGCCAGATTATCCGCCCCGGTGCACCGGTTATTTTCGGCACGTTCGTTACGTCCATCGACATGAACTCAGGTGCGCCAACATTCGGCACACCTGAGGCGGCACACATCACCAATGGGGCAGGACAGTTGGCCCGACGTCTTGGTGTTCCATACCGCTCGGCCGGGTCTTTCTGTGGCTCCAAATTGCCAGATGCACAGGCGGCTTATGAAACCTCGAACAGTCTGAATATGGGGCTGCTGTCAGGCGTAAACTTCATGCTGCATTCCTGTGGTTGGCTTGAAGGCGGCCTTGTCGCTGATTTCGAAAAATTCGTTCTGGATGCCGACCAGCTTGGCACCTTGCACCACATGGCCAAAGGCGTTGAAGTTGACGAGAACGCCCAAGCGATGGATGCGATCCGCGAGGTTGGCCCGGGCGGGCACTACCTTGGGTGCGCGCACACACAAGCCAACTTCAAAACCGCCTTTTGGCGCTCGGAAGTATTTGATTACAAACCGTTTGAGACTTGGGAAGAAGAGGGCGCACAAGATAGTCAAGCGCTTGCCTCCACACGGGTGGCCAAACTGCTTAACACCTATGTAGCACCCCCGCTTGACCCTGAAATCCGCGCAAAACTTGAGGCCTATATCGCCGAGAAAAAGGCCGCTGAACCTGACAGCTTTATGTGAACGCCTGCACACTCGTGTTGACCCAAGCTTGTGCTAGTGATCATGACGTAACCTCGTTTCGCGTGCTGCTTTAGACGTTTGAGAAGCCTTTAAGATGCGCGCCTCACTCATCAACGCGACCAGCGTTTCAACGTGCTTAGCGACGGAATATTCCGCCCGCTTGCTAAGCCGTTGAAGGTCCAGCTCCATCTCAAGGGCCATCAGCCTGATAATGGCCTGTGCAGGGCCTGGGATGGCTTCAGTTTTAAGCAATCGACGCAGGTGTAGCACACGTTTGTAATCGGCAAGTCCATGTCGGGCGGTGCGCACCAAAAGCGTCGGGCGTTTGAGCCGTGAAATCATTGTCAGAACGTCTTCCAAATCGAGTCTCCCTTATTCAACTTTCGCCAATCTGACACAACCTATAGGGGTGTTGCGTGTGGATAAGTGAGAGCGTTCGGTGCGTTTACAATTGGTTACCAATTAGAAACAATCCTATTCCCGTGTGGTTAATATTAACTTTTCAGAAACAATTAACGGCAACGATTGTGTTGCCTTTCGGTTTGGTAAACCGGAAAGCAGGGAATTGGGGACAGGAATGACTGATGCGATAACCGCCACGCGCGCGGTACCTTCTTGGGTGCCTAATGATGTGCGCAACTATGTTTTTCATACAGAAATGGGCCAGCCCATTCGGATGCTTGCGCGGTCCCAATCCTGCCATGCTTCTACGATTATGCGCCAAATTCGCAAGGTTGAAACCCGCCGTGATGACCCGCTGGTTGATCGTGCGATCAAGGCCTTGGCTGAAGAAAATTCCAACAAGCCGGTTCCGAGTGGTTTGGAGATGATGCAGGCGCTGCGACACCTTGCAAAACCCAACGCGATGTTGGCGATTGCGCTCGGTATGGATCAGGGTGTGATTGTTCATGACACGGCCAGGGGCGACACGGATCACGGCACCAAACTGCCTTCTGAAACTGCGATGACTTTGGCGTTGCGCGGCTGGATTGCGGGCAGTCAAACGGTTGGGCGGGTTTTGCGCTACCGGATCACGCCGTCCGGTCGTGTGGCATTGCGCGAATTGACAGCCGAGACCGAAAACCGCGCCCGTGCAATGGCCGAAGCGCCGGCATCGTTTGAGGGGGCGCCAACGGGGACGGGGACGTGGCTTGGCGATCGCAGTGACAAGCCCAGCATGACGCGAATGCCGTCACAAGAAAGCCCCGTGCAGGCGCTTGCACGGCGCAAAGACCGAGATGGCAAACCGTTTCTGAACCGCGTGATGGTGCGTGCTGCCGAGCGCCTGCGCGAGGACTACGAACTTGCCCTTGTGAGCCAGAACCGCGAGCAACGCACAACGTTAAACTGGCGCGATCTGTTGCATTCGATTGAAACCTATCAACCCGTTGATACCAAAGGCGACAGTGCTGTTGGTCAAATGCAGGCGGCGTTGGTTTTCTTAGGGCCGGGCCTTTCTGAAGTCGCTTTGCGCTGCTGTTGTTTGCTTGAAGGGTTAGAAACCACAGAAAAGCGCATGGGCTGGGCTGCGCGATCCTGCAAAGTCGTGTTGCGCATCGCGCTGCAACGTCTTGTTTTACATTATGAAGAACGGGGAGAGTTGGGGCCGCGCATCGGTTAACCCGCGTTTGCCATGCAATCCGCGCAATCCCGAAAATCAAACGGCCAAGACCCTTGGACAAACAGGCTTGTTCGCCCTAAATAGGGGGTAAGAGGAGAAGCCTATGTCACCGCGTGATCTCAAGATTCCGGCCCAGCGTCATCCAGAAAAGCAGCGCCGCCCTGATAGCCCGCAGCCCAAAAAACCGGACTGGATCCGCGTGAAAGCGCCCGTGTCTGAAGGGTATATGGCAACGCGCGACATCATGCGTGAAAATAAGCTAACGACTGTTTGCGAAGAAGCAGGCTGCCCGAACGTCGGTGAATGTTGGTCACAAGGCCACGCGACGATGATGATTATGGGCGAGGTCTGCACGCGGGCCTGTACGTTCTGCAATATCGCCACCGGAAAACCGCCAGAAGCCTTGGATGTGTTTGAACCGGGTCGTGTGGCGGATGCCGTTAAGAAACTTGGTTTGAACCACGTGGTGATCACGTCCGTGGACCGCGATGATGTTGAGGATGGCGGCGCAGAGCATTTCGCCCAAACCATTCGCGCCATTCGCAAACAGGCGCCAGACACCACGATTGAAATTCTGACGCCTGACTTTATTCGATGTGATCCCAGTGTGTTAGAGATCGTTGTTGAAGCGCGCCCTGACGTGTTCAACCACAACCTCGAAACGGTTCCAGGGCTGTACCCCGAAGTGCGCCCGGGTGCGCGGTATTTCCATTCGTTGCGTCTTTTGCAGCGCGTTAAGGAACTGGACCCGACGATGTTCACCAAATCCGGCATTATGGTTGGCCTTGGCGAAGACAAACAGGGCGTGACGCAAGTGATGGAAGACATGCGCGCGGCTGACATCGACTTTCTAACCATCGGTCAGTATTTGCAGCCAACTCCAAAGCACCACAAAGTGGATCGTTTTGTGACGCCCGAAGAATTCGCGACCTATGAAAAGACGGCGTTCAACAAGGGCTTCTTGATGGTTTCGGCCACGCCACTGACGCGTTCCAGCTACCACGCGGGCGACGATTTTGCGAAACTGCGCGCGGCCCGTCTGGAAAAATTCGGCGGGTAATACGCTGGTTTTTCTTGTGCGTGCTAGTCCAGCACAACCAAATAGGCCGCGATCGCCGCGCGGTCAGAATCTGGCAATTTCGACGTGTTCTCAACCACATTGACCATTTCACCGCCAACGGTATCGAAGTCCGGTGTAAACCCGCTGTCGAGATAGATTGCGATGTCTTGTGCGCTCCATCCCAGATCATCGGGGTGAATAGACGGAATTGTGCCGTCACCGGATGGGTTGGGCGCCCCGCGCAGCCATTGATCGGTTTTCAGCCCACCCAGCAGATTGCGCGGGGTATGGCATTCAGCGCAATGACCCAAGGCTTCAACCAGATAGCGCCCGCGTTCATGTTCGGGTGATGGTACCTCTGTCACGATCCAGTCATCGCTTGCAAACAGGAATTTCCACCCGCCGAGAGACCGGCGTATGTTGAACGGAAATCCAACATCGTGATCCCGTGACGGCGTGGCATCGGCGGGCAGGGCGCGCAGGTGGGCGATAATATCCACCGCGTCCTGCGGCGTCATTTTGGAATACGTCGTATAAGGAAACGCCGGATAGTAGTGCGCGCCATTGGGCGACACGCCCGCCAACATCGCGTTGGCAATTTCATACACTGTCCATCCACCAATACCGTGATCCGCATCGCTTGAGATATTGGGCGCATAGAACGTGCCGAAATCGCTTACAAAGGCGTTGCCGCCTGCAAGGGCTTGCGTATCTTCAGCCCCGTGACAAGACCCGCAGCCCGCGGCGGCAAATGCCAGCGCGCCACGCGTCGCATCACCCGCAAGCAGGCTGCCGGTTGTAGGATCAAGCAGAAACTCTGGATCAAGGTTTTGAGGCGCGGTCACATACAGCGCGACCGCAACCCCAACACCAAGGGCAAGCCCGCGTTTACGCATCAATTGTCGCGAATGCGGTATTCACGGTGGCACGCGGAACATGTTCCACCTAGGCCCTGCATTGCCCCCTGAAGGCTGGCAAGGTCAGTACCTGCGGCGTCCGCCATTGCTTCGGCTTCGAACGCGAGGTCATCTGCCTTGGACATGAAATCATCCATGTTGTCCCAAATCTCGGGCTTTGCCTTCGTGCCCTCGGCTGTGCCCTCAGGCCAGTAGGTGGCTTGCGAAATATTGGCGAGCGCGAGGAAATTGTCGGCGGCAGTCTGCGCCATCTCGGGATTATAGTCGATTTTGCCCTGCGCCATGCCGCCCAAAATACCAAGGTTGTGCGCATAAAGCTGCATATGGGCTTGGCGGGCAGTTACGGCAGGGTCGACGTCTGCGTGGCTGTCAGCGAAGGCCATTGTGGAAAATAAAACGGCTGCACCACTTGCGATTAGAGAGAGAGTTTTCATGAAAAGGCTCCTGTTCAAAATCTACATTGGAACAAGGCTAGCATAGGAAAAATCAATTCCGGTGCGTAAATTTCGTGCATCAGCGCACAAATCCGTGTGCGTTTAGGTAAAGCGAACTTTGCCGATAAAGGGCAGATTGCGATTGCGCTGCGCGTAATCAATGCCGTAGCCGACAACAAATTCATCAGGGATTTCAAAGCCGGTCCAGTCGGCGCGCATGTCCACTTCGCGCCGTGAGGGTTTGTCGAGCAATGCAATGGATTTCAGCTTGCGAGGGTGACGGGTGTTCAGCATATCAATGACTTGATGCAGCGTGTGGCCGGTATCAACGATGTCTTCGACCACGAGCACATCGCGGCCTTCGATCTGGCCGCGCAGGTCTTTGAGGATGCGCACTTCGCGCGAGGATTCCATGCCGTCGCCGTAGGACGATGCTTCGAGGAAATCGACCTCAACAGGTAGATCCAATTCGCGCACCAAATCGGCGATGAACACAAACGATCCGCGCAACAGACCTACCACGACCAGTTTATCGGTGTCTTTGAATTCTGTTTGTATGGTCTTGGCGAGGTCTTCGATGCGTGCGGCAATGGATTTGGCCGATATCATCTCGTCGATCACGTAAGGGGTTTGCGTCATTGGGGTCGGACCTCGTGCCAATTGCTTGAATTTTCGCGCGAACCATACGACATGGGGTGGGAGAGTCACGCGAGAAAGTCCGATATGCCTGCCCATTCTGAAACCAGACACCTGCCGTATAGCGCCGACCAAATGTATGCACTGGTGGCGGATGTTGCGAACTACCCCAAATTCCTGCCGTGGACGGCCGCCGCCCGCATTCGGTCGCGTGATGAATTGGCGGAGCATACGGTGATGCTGGCAGACTTGGTCGTCAGCTTTAAGGTATTTCGTGAAAAATTCGGCAGCCGCGTGGTGCTGTGGCCTGAAACGAAAAAGATCGAAACAGAATACATCGACGGTCCGTTCAAATACCTACACAGCGTATGGACATTCACAGACGCAGACGGCGGATGTGATGTGCATTTCGAGGTCGATTTCGAGTTCAAGAACCGTCTCTTGCAAGGGGCCGCCGGCATGTTCTTCAATCAGGCGATGTCGACAATTGTGCACGCGTTTGAGCGCCGCGCAGATGAACTTTACGGTTAACGGGCCTTCGTGCAGGGTAGCGCTATGTATATTACACCCCCTTTAATTGACTTTGCCCTTGCGCCCCTCACTGCGACACCGCGTGCCCGTGCGATTGCCGAACTGTCTGCTGTTGATTGGGCGGCCTGCGGGATTGCCGGATTTGAAGAAGGCACCTTTGGCCGTTGGGCGCGTGGGCAGGCGGCCGCTGGCGTTAGTCCGACGTTTGCAGGTGAAACGCTAACTGGGCCTGCGGCGGCGCTGGTGAACGCAACACTGTCGCATGCGCTTGATTTTGATGACACGCATTTCGCGCATATCGGCCACCCGTCCGTCGCGATCATTGCAGCCGTTCTGGCCGCGAAGCCAAAGGATTGGACCGCGTTTACAGAGGCGGTTCTGGTTGGGTTCGAATCCTCGATCAGGATTGGCGTCTGGCTGGGGCGCGACCATTACCAACGGGGGTTTCATCAAACGGCGACTGCGGGTGCGTTCGGAGCATGCTTGGGGGCGGCACGGGCGATGAACCTGACACCTGATCAAACGCAGCATGCTCTTGGTCTCTGCGCAAGTATGGCGAGCGGGTTGAAGGCGCAATTTGGCACGATGGGAAAACCCTTGAATGCCGGACTTGCGGCCCGCGCTGGCCTTGAAGCCGCGCAGTGGGCGTGGGGTGGCATGACGGGCGCACCGGATGGGTTGGACGCGTTTGGTACAGCAATCGGGGCCGAGCGCGATAAGGCCGCGTTGGATGGTTTAGGAGCCACCTGGCAGGTCGAGGCGCTGTCGTATAAATTTCACGCGTGCTGTCATGGGTTGCATGCCACGCTTGAGGCCTTGTCCCAAGATACAGGCAACGCAGCCTTTGATCGTATCACAATTGAAACCCATCCGCGCTGGATGACGGTGTGTAACCAACCCGATCCTCAAACCGGTCTTGAGGCCAAGTTCAGTTATCGTCATGTCGCAGCAATGGCGATGCTTGGCGTGTCGACGGGGGATATTGGCTCATTCACGGATGACGCAGCGCAGGATGCGGGGCTTGTCGGCGCACGCAGCAAGGTTGACGTGTTTGTGATGGATGATCTGAGCGAAACACAGGCGCGGGTCACGGTTGAACGCGGTGCGAAACATCAGGTGTTTACGCATGACTTGGCGCACCCACAGCCGATTGAGGATTTGGACCAAAAGCTGCGTGTGAAAACCGCATCCTTAATCGGGCAAGGACGATCAAGCGATCTTTGGGCAAGCCGCGACACCCATGATCTAGACGCATTTATCACGGCTGCATTTCAAACGACCACGCCACAAAAAAGGGCGTCCATCGAAGGATGAACGCCCCGATTTCTAATCTAAGGTCTGCCTTAGCTCGTTATGTCGTAGGCGCGTTCGCCGTGTGAGGACAGATCGAGGCCGGTGTGTTCGTCTTCTTCACCAACGCGGATCGGGAAGATCGCTTTGACGACGACAACAATCGCAACGGTGGTAATCAACGTCCAGACACCAACAACGGCAAGGCCACCAAGTTGCGCGGTCCAGCTTGCGTGGCCAAACACGGCCAACATGATGATACCGAACATGCCACCAACACCGTGCACGGCAAAGACGTCCAATGTGTCGTCGATTTTCAGCTTGTTCTTCACCAGCGCGCAGAGTTCTTGGCACAAGATGCCAGCAACGCCACCGATGATCAGCGCCTCAACCGGTCCTACGGAACCGGACGCAGGGGTGATGGACGCAAGACCTGCGATTGTGCCTGTGACAAGACCAACGAGGGAGGATTTACCGTAGCGAATACGTTCCCACAAAATCCACGTAAGGGAGGCGGATGCCGCTGACAAATGCGTCACCGTAATCGCCATTGCTGCGCCACCGTTTGCCGCCAACTCGGACCCGCCATTGAAGCCGAACCACCCAACCCAAAGCATCGCGGCACCGATCATAACCATACCCGGGTTATGGGGGGGCTTTTGCTTGTCGCGCCGCGGCCCAAGGAAGAACGCGACGATCAACGCGGCGATACCCGCCGTCTGGTGCACAACGATACCGCCGGCAAAGTCGTTGACGCCATCAGCGAACAAGGACCATTCAGCGCCAGCCAACAAGCCACCGCCCCAAATCCAATGGGCGACAGGGGCGTAACAGATCAACATCCAAAGCCCCGAGAACGTCATCACAAAAGCAAAGCCGATGCGTTCAACATAGGCCCCAACGATCAGCGCAGGGGTGATGATGGCGAATGTCATTTGGAAAATGAAGAACAGGATTTCTGGGATGGTCTGCCCGTCGATCACCGATTCTTCGGTCACACCGTTCAGGAACATCTTCCCAAGGCCGCCCCAGTAGGCGTTGCCGTCACCGAACGCGATGGAATACCCAAACGCGAGCCAGAGGATCGACATCAGACAGGCAATGCCGAAACATTGCATAAACACGCTGAGGACGTTGCGGGCGCGTACAAGGCCGCCGTAAAACAATGCCAACCCGGGGAGGGTCATAAACAGCACGAGGGCTGTCGCGACGATAATCCAAGCGGTGTCCGCTCCGTTCATGGGATATTCCTTTATTCTAGTTGGAAGTCCCCAAAGCGCACTTTTTGTGAGTTAAAAAGCGGCAAGCCCGATCAGAGCAGCATAATTTGCAGGCATACAACAAATGCTGGAAATGCAGGCACTCTCATAAATGAACGCCTAAAAAACTGGCTAAAGTGAATCGATTGCCACGGCGATCAATGAAAGCGCCGTTTCAACGCTGCGCTGACGCACCTGCGCACGACCCAAGGGGCCAAATTCATGTGTTACGGTTGAAATCGAACCGCCAACTGCCAGCCCGAAACACACGCGACCTTCGGGTTTATGTTCCGATCCACCAGGTCCCGCGATGCCAGTGATTGAAACGGCAATGTCTGCGTATGCGGCGTTTGCGGCCCCACGTGCCATTTGTGCGGCGACCTCTTCACTTACCGCACCATGCGCGTCTAAAATTGCAGTCTCGACGGCCAACA
>JAHBAO020000039.1 GCA_018500065.2 Octadecabacter sp.
CGGCGAGTTGGCGGAGTGGTTACGCAGCGGATTGCAAATCCGTGTACACCGGTTCGATTCCGGTACTCGCCTCCATAGACGCTTCACTTAATAAAATTGGCTTCAGCCCTATATGTCGGGACGCGAGAGCGGGTCACAAAACGATGGGGCAGGCGAATCTTAAGTCGTTTGTTGTGGCTTACACGAAAATGGTCCGGTGCCACCCTTAAACAGCGATGTTATCGATCAATCGCACACCGGCGAGCCACGCAGCGGCAAACAAGCGTGCTTCGGGCTTCATTGTATTGAGCAAGGACAGGTCCGATCCGTCGCGCAATTCAAGATAATCAACGTCATTGAAGCCCGCCGCGAGCAAACGCGCGGTTGCCTCTGGAACGATGTCACCCATCGCGTCGCCCTTGTTCAGCGCGTCGGCAATGTCATTCATCACTTCGGCCAATAGCGGCGCATAGACACGGCTACGGTCAGATAACAGCAGATTGCGCGACGACATGGCAAGCCCATCTTCCTCGCGGATCGTGGGGCAGCCCACCACTTCAATCGGAATATTCAAATCAGCAGCAAGGCGCGTAACAATTTGTAATTGCTGAAAGTCTTTTTCACCAAAGAACGCTTTATCGGCCTGTGTCTGCATGAACAACTTGCTGACGACCGTCGCGACACCATCGAAATGCCCGGGCCGCGTGGCCCCACACAGCATGTTGGTCAAACCGCTTACCGAGACAGTCGTGGCAAAGCCTTCGGGGTAAATTTGATCGGGATCAGGCACATAAATCAGGTCGACCTTTAGCGAGGCCAGTTTCTTGGCATCTTCATGTTCGGTGCGTGGATAATTTTTCAGATCATCTGGATTATCGAACTGTTTCGGGTTCACAAAGATTGTGACGATGACGCGATCGCACTGCTCTTTTGCAGCGCGCACCAGCGACAAATGCCCCTGATGCAACGCACCCATCGTCGGAACCGCGCCGATCACTTCGCCAGCTTTGTGCCACGCGGTTGTATACTCACGCAGCTCGGCCAAAGTCCGCACAATCGGGGCCGTCATTTTGCAGGAACCTCGTCCGCAAATGTGTGTTCTTGCGCTGGGAACGTCCGTTCACGGACCTCTTGGGCGTAGGCAGCGATTGCCGCCTCACCATCATCGCCCAAATGCGCATAACGTTTCACAAATTTCGCTTTGAACGCTGTGAACAGGCCCAGCATATCGTCAACGACCAAGATCTGGCCGTCACAGCCGGAACTTGCGCCAATCCCAATCGTCGGAATCGCGATCTGCGCGGTCACTTCATCCGCCAATCCCGCTGGAACCTTCTCAAGCACAACAGCGAATGCCCCAGCATCAGACACGGCCTGAGCGTCATCCCTCAAAACAGTGCGCGCATCACCACGGCCCTGCACCTTGTAGCCGCCCAGCGTGTTGATCGACTGGGGCGTCAGGCCAATATGCGCCATGACGGGAATGCCACGGGCAACCAGAAACGCAATCGTTTCTGCCATTGCCACGCCCCCCTCGAGCTTCACAGCGCCAGCATTGGTTTCAGCCATCAATTGCGCGGCGTTTGCAAAGGCCTGCTGCGGGCTTTCTTCATAGCTGCCAAATGGCATGTCGATCACCATCATCGCGCTGGTCAGCCCGCGTGCGACCGCCTGACCGTGCATGATCATCATTTCCATTGTCACGCCCAAGGTGGACGGCAAGCCATGCAGAACCATGCCCACGCTGTCACCCACCAGTACGAAATCGCAATGGGCATCCATCATCTGCGCCATCGGCGTGGTATAGGCCGTCAGGCTGACAAGGGGCGTTCCACCTTTTGCAGCCCGAATATCATCGGCCATCGGTGCGCGTTTCCTGGCTGTAGCACTCATGTTGCGTCCTCGTCGTTTCACGTTTGCAGCGTTCGTATCAGCCGCATACCGGCGTTTCTACCGCCAAACTTTGGAAGTGGCACGTAGGAACATTAGGATAGACCCAAGGTAATCAATGAGCCGGATAGATTGCCCATGCCGTTAACTTACGTCCGATGGTGCGATTGCGGTTGCCTTGAGGATTGCGAATATCTCATCGCCTGTTTTCAAACGCATGACCTCACAGGAACGTTTCGTCACCCGCGCAAGCAATCTGGCCTCGCCCGCCCTTAGCGCCACGGCCACACCGGGGCCCTTGCCCTGTTCAAGTCCGGTAATTGTAACCGACAAAACGTTAAGTGCGCTCATGTCTTTGGGCGCAGAACGCGACAGAATCACGTCTTGCGCCGGAATACGCACACGCGCCTGCCCTCCGGCACGGCCCACCGAACCCGGCACCCAAAGCGCACCCGCACCGGTTTCGATCTTGGTCAAACCATCATCCGCATGGCCAACGACCCGCCCCGTCAGCACGGCCCCTGCCGCACTGATTCCCAAGAATGGCACCGCAGCGGGGTCGGCAAGCACATCGTGCAAATCCCCTGAAAGCACAACGTTCCCTTGATCGACGACAACAATGCGGCTGGCCATTCGCGCGACTTCGCCCATGTCATGGCTAACATAAAGGATCGGGATCGACGTTTGGTCGCGCAGTGCTTCGAGATAGGGAAGCACTTCGGCCTTGCGTGGCCCATCAAGCGCCGACAAAGGCTCATCCAGCAGCAATACTTTAGGCGCGGACATCAACGCGCGGCCAAGGGCGACCCGTTGTTTTTCGCCCCCAGACAGGGACGCAGGGTAGCGCGTCAGTAATGCGCCGAGGCCGAGAACCTCGATTATGGCTCCCTCGTCGTGCGTGCCGCCGTAGCGAAGGTTTTTCAGAACGGTCATATGTGGGAAAAGGCGTGCGTCTTGAAAGACATAGCCCATGTTACGCTTATTGGGTGAAAGGCCCGACATATTTTCGCCATCAAGTGAAATGTCTGCACGATCACAGTTCAGCAGCCCTGCAACAGCGCGAATAATACTGGTTTTACCGGACCCCGAAGGCCCGAAAATGGCCGTAACACCCGCTGGCGCGTCAAAGGAGGCATCAAGGGAAAACCCATCAAAAGACTTGGCAACCGAGACCTGCAACATCACAAAGCCCTCCGCTGAGTGACCCGCTGCGCGAGAATTTCCGAGATGATCAACGCAACAGCCGCAATCGCGATGGACACCAACGCAAGGCGCAATGCCAAAGGTTCGCCGCCCGGAATTTCCAGCAGCGTGTCGATGGACAAGGCCAGCGTTTGGGTTTGACCGGGAATATTGGATACGAACGTAATCGTCGCGCCAAATTCACCCATGCCCTTGGCGAACCCCAAAATGGCCCCCGCCAATATCCCCGGCCATGCGAGAGGCAGCGTTATCGTGCGCAATATCCGCCAGTTGGATGCACCCAACGTCGCCGCGGCTTCCTCAACGCCGGTATCAATCGCCTCAAGCGACAAACGGATCGCCCTGACCATCAAGGGAAACCCCATGATCGCTGCCAAGGCCGCGCCCGTCCAGCGAAAGGCGAAGATGAGGCCAAACAGGTTTTCAAACAATTCACCCAACGGACCAGAACGCCCAAACCCTAAAAGCAGTAAATATCCGGTCACAACGGGGGGCATCACGAGTGGCAAATGCACCAAGACGTTCAGCGCTTGGCGTCCGAAAAAATTACCGCGCGCCAAGGCGTAGGCCGCAGCGAAACCGAACGGTAGGCTGACCAAAGTCGCCCAAAACGCGACCTTCAGCGACAGCCAAAGGGCCGTCCATTCCGCGGGGCCGAGCCAGTCAGTCATTGCTGAACTTCCAAGGTTTCAAAACCCCAATGTGCGAGCGTGTTTTGTGCTTCAACCGATTGAAGGTATGTCATAAAATCCACGCCCATTGGGGTTACTTGCGCCCCCGAATAGATGATTTCGGGATGGGTGTCAGGTGCAAATGAGTAAAGTTCCGACAGACCGGACAACGCCACAACGTCACTGGCATAGCCAATCCCGAAACGCGCATCGCCACGTTCAACAAACCGCAATGCCGCGCGCACATTCGCAGCTTGTACGACTTGTGGCTCCAACGCCCGCCAAACATCGAGCGTGATGAGCGCTGCTTTGCCATAGCGCCCTGCCGGAACCGCCTCGACCTGCGCCATTGCAACCCTACCGCCGTCTAAATTCGCGAACAGATCAGTTATGTCTGTGATCGGCGTCTGCTCCGAGCCAACGATTACCAACCGGTTGGTCGCAAATGGCGCAACTTCGGTGACGGCGCCTTCTGCCAGTAACCAGTCCGCCCAGTCTTTGTCCGCCAACAACACCACATCCGCTGGTGCACCTTGTGCGACTTGGCGTGCCACCGCTGAGGATGCCGCAAACACAAGAACAACATCATCACCCGTTTGCGCCTCATAGCCCGTCGCAATTTCGCCCAATGCATCGCGCAAGCTTGAGGCTGCAAAGATCGTAAGGCTTTCTGCCTGCACAAATTGCACAGATCCCGCCCAAATAGCGGCACAAGCAGCGAGATGGCGGCCCTTAATGCCCTCAAATCTTTGCAATAGGTTGGTTATGTGGTTTAGCATCGTCATCAGATAATTGTGCGCACCAACGTGCACGAAGGGCAACAGGCGGATCGGCAAACATGAAAGGTTTGCAACAGCAGGAAATTACCCTCGGGGACGCGTCGAAAACGGATCTGCGGACCCAATTTGCGGCCCTATGCTATCGCATCAAAAACGAAAAGTTGCAGTTTTGCCTTGTGACGTCACGCCGTTCTGGTCGTTGGATCGTGCCGAAGGGCTGGCCGATGGACGGGCAAACCCCGATGGATGCCGCCGCGACAGAAGCCTATGAAGAAGCAGGCGTGCGCGGGAAAATCCTGCCCCGCCCGATTGGCGTATTCAGCTACAACAAGGCCCACCTTGAGGATGATTTGCCCTGTATTGCTGTGCTTTATCCCCTGCGGGTTAAGAAGGTGCTGCGCGCATGGCCGGAACGCAAGGAGCGCGAGCGTAAATGGGTTTCACGCAAAAAGGCCGCGGCGATGGTCGATGACGATGAATTGCGCGATATCATCCTGCACTTTCGACCAGAAACCGCTTAAGGTTCGCCAGTTAGCTGCACATTTCCAAACCGACGAGGCCCAATTGATCCGCTACACCCTTTCTTGTGATCAAGACCACCAGTTTGAAAGCTGGTTCCAGTCTTCGGCTGCGTTTTTCGCATTGGAAAAGGCTGGCCATTTGTCCTGCGCAGTTTGTGGGTCCGCCTCTGTGTCATTGGCGCTTATGGCGCCATCGGTTTCTGCCAAAGGCAGTAAGACCGACTTAAGCACCCCGATGTCGGAGGCTGAGAAATCGCTGAGCAAGCTGCGTAAAGACGTTGAAGACAACAGCGACTACGTCGGTAAAAGTTTTGTAGATGAGGCGCGAAAAATGCACGACGGCGAAGCACCCGAGCGTGCGATTTGGGGCGAAGCGAAACTTGATGACGCCAAGAAGCTTGTTGATGATGGTGTTCCAGTGATGCCGTTGCCCTTCATGCCGAAACGCAAAACAAACTAGGCGTTATTCTCCGTCAAATTCGCACAGAATATGGACGTCCATGCCGAGCGCCTCTAGCTTCTTACGGCCGCCAAGTTCCGGCAGGTCGATCACAAATGCGCACCCCACGACTTCACCGCCAAGTTTTTCCAGCAGTTTGATCCCCGCCTCAGCAGTGCCACCTGTGGCCAGCAAATCATCCACCACCAAAACCTTAGCCCCCGCTTCAATCGCGTCGTCATGGATTTCCATGACCGCCTCTCCGTATTCAAGGGTGTAGGGCTGCTTGATGGTTTTGCCGGGGAGTTTGCCTTCCTTGCGGATCGGCACAAAGCCTTTGCCAAGCTGGTGCGCGATTGCGCCGCCTAGAATGAACCCGCGCGCCTCAAGGCCGACAACCACATCAATGTCTTCGCCTGCATAGGGGTGCAGCAATTGGTCAATCGCCATGCGAAATCCGCGCGGGTGGGCGAACAGCGTCGTCACATCGCGAAACATGATCCCTTCATGTGGGAAATCGGGAATGGTGCGGATGTAATCACGGACGTTTTTCTTATGCGTTTTCATGGCAGTTCCTGTGGGTAAGTCATTGGGCTGGATAGTGAAATCGCAGGGCAGTACGGTCTTGTACACCCAATTTCGCAACTGAATTGCTGTCTTCGGAAAAAATCGAGCGGGTTTCGTAGTATGGATCGCGGATGTCAGTCATCAGGCCCATCGCTTGGGTCAGTTCTTCCAGCATGATCGGGCCCGCTTGATTGATCGGAATATCAGCGGCAAATGCGATCAATGCTTCGGTCAACTTGAGGTCATCATCCCAATAAACTTGCACCAAGGCCGCGCCAATCAGGGTGCCGTCCATTTCGGGATAGCCTGTGCCGCGAACGGCATCACCAAAGCGGATCGGTTGTAAAAACAACCTGACATGCGCAGATTGGGATTTAGCCACGCGTCGCAGGGTCAACCCGGGTGCTGCCGCGTTGATTTGCAAGATTGAAATATCCAATAGGCGGTCGAACTCGCGTGCCAAGTCAGTCGGGTAGGACGGCGCCATCGGTTCGAAAGCGACGGTCACTACCTGTTGATCCCAGCGCACAATCGGCGCGTTGCACCCCTGCCCCGGCGTCGCTGCACAGGACACCACGCCGTAGAATTCACCATCGGTTAACGGGCCATCTGTGACGATATATTCCTGCGCGCAAAGTGGTGTGGCGAGCATCAGGGCCGCCAATGAACGGATCATAAAACCCGACCTGCAACCGCATCAAGTTTCGCCAAGACCGTAGGATCGCGGGCCTCGGGTGCGGTCATGATCGCGAATTCCAACGCGCGATCACAGCCACAAGGACAGGCTTCCCGCGTCCTGCCCAACCGCGCTGGGATATCTGCAACCATTGCTTTGGCCGCCGCCGAGTTCGCGCCTAAAGTCTTGATAATATCTGAAATATCGACGCTTCCGTGGTCGGGATGCCAGCTGTCGTAGTCGGTTATCATCGCCACGGAGGCATAACAAAGCTCTGCTTCGCGGGCGAGTTTCGCCTCGGGCATGTTGGTCATGCCGATCACATCACACCCCCAAACCTCACGGTACAATTTGCTTTCCGCAAGGGATGAAAACTGCGGTCCTTCCATCGCCAGATAGGTGCCACCACGATGCACGGTTACACCTGCCGCCTTGCCAGCCGCTTCGCACGCATCGCCAAGACGTGCACAAACAGGATGCGCCACGCTGACGTGGGCCACGCAGCCCGTGCCAAAAAACGACTTTTCACGCGCGAACGTGCGGTCAATGAAATCGCTCACCACAACGAAATCACCTGGCGCCATGTCTTCCCGAAAGGACCCGCAAGCCGAAACCGAAATCACATCCGTACAGCCAAGCCGTTTGAGCGCATCAATATTGGCACGGTACGGAACAGTACTCGGGGAATGAACATGCCCCCGCCCGTGACGCGGCAAAAATGCCATGTCTGTGCCATCCAACGCACCCGTCAAAATCGCGTCAGACGGCGCACCCCAAGGGCTGTCCACGTGCACCCATTCAGC
>JAHBAO020000132.1 GCA_018500065.2 Octadecabacter sp.
GCAACCACTTTGCGCCAGCCCATTTTGCGGAAATAAGCACGCAGTTCGTTGGGCGTATTGCGCTTTGCACGGAAGTCATAGTGGACGGGTTGTTGGATGCCCGTAACAGGGCCGCCAAGGTACACTTTGCCCGCTTGGTTGTGCAGGTAGTTGACGGCAGGGTGTTTGTCGTCATCCGCGCCGAAGACTTTTTCAGCCTCGTGCGCTTTGTTCGGGGTCCAGTTGTTAGTGACCGTCATCGTCGCGAGGATCACGCCTTCTTGGTCGCGCAGGGCGATGTCTTGGCCAGCCTCAAGCGAGCTTGCGAAGTCTTCAGACACGTCCAGTGTGATTGGCATCGGCCAAAGTTCGCCCGTTGTCAGGCGCATGGTGTTGACGACGCTGTTGTAATCGTCCTCGGACAAGAAACCCTTCAGCGGGTTGAAGCCGCCGTTCATCAGCAATTCCAGATCGCAGATCTGGCGCGGTGTCAGGTCGTGGCTGACCAGTTCACCGGCTTCGGTTTTCAGCTTTTGCGCTGAGTCGTAAGAGACGAACAATTCGGGGATCGGGGCGAGGTTATGTTCCATAAGTTTGGTCCTGTTACTTAAAGTGGTACGGCCGGAGGCGCTGCCAGTCAGTTCGGCATGAAGCACATCATATTCGGCGAGTTTTCGGTTGAGAAATTGGGTTGTAAGGCGGTTCTTTTCACCCGCACCCCGCGCCGTGATGGCATAGGTGTGGCGGGCACGTTTGTCGGGGCCGTTGCGGTCTTCGATGTTCACGAGGCCGGTTTCGGTAGCTTGTTTTAACAACGCGTTAAGACGCCCCAAAGACACGCCAATCGCCTCGGCCGTGACGCGCTGGGACGCGTCCGGCGCGATATCCAACTGCCGGAGCAGGCGGAACATTTGATCCTCCTGTTCGGAGGTGATTTTTGAGGGCGATATGGCCATTGCGGGCGACTCACTGTTTGTTCAAGTGTGAACATAGAAAGAATGTTTGTTCAAGCAAGAACAAACATTCAGTCCTTAGGCAATTTTGCGTTGATATGGCGCTGTGTTGCGTCTTCGCATCACCGCGCTGCGCAGTTAGCCAGCGCCTTCTTCGATTGTAATGCGTGTGATCTGGTCGCCGGACCCGAAGACTCGAACGTAGACAAGATAATAGCGAGTGCCACTGCGGATATTGTCACCGGCATAACGGTAATAGCTGTGATCATACTCACATCGGTCAGCAATCATCGCGCGCCGATCAGTACTCGCGAAAACAGGGTCACTGCTGTCGAGCTCTTCGCGTAGCCCGAAACGGTGATAGTTCGCCCGATCCTGCTGCACGATTGCGCATAAGTCGTTCAGCTGCACCCCACGAGAGCTAACGGCATCCGATGGCCCTAGGTGGGTCATAAAGCCAGTGATCTGGTTTTCAGCTTGTGCGGCCATCGGCAAAAGGGCGAGCCCGCATACTACTGCAAGTCGTTGAAACATTAGAATTCTCCAATATCTTTGATGATTTGAAGTGTATCCTGACGCCTCAGGGCATCACAGGTGGCACAGTGACCCAGCTGAGTGGGTCGCTGCGGTTTTTGTGACTTACTCCTGCTCAGCCAACCACCGCTCAACCTCAAGCGCCGCCATGCAACCCATGCCTGCGGATGTGACGGCTTGACGGTATTTGTGGTCGGTCAAATCGCCCGCCGCGAAAATACCCGGAATTGAGGTTTCAGTGCTGTCGGGTTTGGTGACAACATAACCGCCCATGTGGGTTTCTAGGTGGTCTTTGACCAGCTCGTTGGCGGGGGCGTGGCCGATGGCGATGAACACACCTTTGGCGGGGATGTCTGTGATTTCGCCAGTTTTGACGTTCTTGGTCTTGATGCCTTCAACGCCGAGCGGGTTGTCACCGCCGTAGACTTCCTCAAGCTGGTTGTCCCAAAGCGGTTCGATTTTCGGGTTCTTCATCAGGCGATCAATCAGGATGGCTTCTGCGCGCAACTCGTCGCGGCGGTGGACCAGCGTCACTTTGGACGCGAAGTTAGTAAGGAACAGCGCTTCTTCAACAGCGGTGTTGCCGCCGCCGACGACAACGATTTCCTGACCGCGATAGAAGAAGCCGTCACAGGTGGCACAGGCGGAGACGCCAAAGCCTTTGAATTTTTCCTCGGTTTCAAGGCCAAGCCATTTGGCACGCGCGCCTGTTGCAAGGATGATCGCGTCGGCCTCATACACAGTGCCGGAGTCGGACTGGCAGACAAACGGGCGTTTGGAGAAGTCGATGCTTGAGATAATGTCGCCGATGATTTCGGTGCCCATCGCGCGGGCGTGGGCTTCCATGCGGATCATCAGATCGGGGCCTTGGACTTCTGTGTCGCCGGGCCAGTTTTCAACTTCGGTCGTGGTGGTCAGCTGACCGCCGGGTTCGATGCCTTGCACCAGGATCGGTTCCAGCATCGCGCGGCTGGCATAGACGCCCGCCGTGTATCCGGTTGGGCCGGAGCCGATGATAAGAACTTTGGTTTTGCGTGTGTCGGCCATGAGGATCCCCTTTGTTGCTGTCCATATAAGCAGCGATGCCAGTGGGGAAAAGGGGTGTCGCGCTGGGCGGTCAGAACGAAGGAAAGTTGCGGTGTGGCGAAATATTGTTGCGCATGGTTGGGTGCTCGCGTATGAAATGCGACAGCCACAGGGGACTATGCGCAACCATGCCAGGACAAAAATTAGACGAAATCGACCGGATGATTCTTGCAGAACTGCAAGCGGACGGGCGGATGACCAACGTGGAACTGGCAAAACGTGTCGGCATTTCAGCGCCGCCGTGTTTGCGTCGTGTGCGCACGCTAGAAGAGCAGGGCTTCATTCGGGGTTATCATGCGGATGTAAACGCGCGCGAGCTTGGCTTTGAAGTGCAAGTGTTCGCAATGGTCGGCTTGGTGAGCCAGGCGGAGATTGATCTGAGCACATTCGAGAAGAAATGCGCTGGCTGGCCGCTTGTGCGTGAGTGCCACATGCTGAACGGTGAGGTCGACTTTGTGTTGAAATGCGTGGCACCCGATCTGCGCACGTTCCAGAATTTCCTGACGGAAGAATTGACCAGCGCGGACAACGTGGCGAGCGTGAAAACGTCCTTGGTTATCCGCGGCGCAAAGGATGAACCGGGTGTGCCGTTTGATGTGCTTGAAGCACGGCTAAAGCGGGACGCGTAGTAACCACCACGATCCCCGCTGTCGCGGGACCCGAGGCGGGCGATGGGCCGCAGGCGCGGCGTTCGGTGCGGCTTGGGTTAGGCGACCACTCCGAAATCGAGATCATGCAAAGACAAACGTGGGTGCATCAGCATCCCGAAGTCCTCGATGCGTTCGACATGTGGGAACAGACTCAAGTAAAGATCAAGCATATCGCCGCGCAGACCCAGTTCGTGGCGCGCGCCGGGATTGTGGCTGTCCACCTCAACGCCGTTCACGGCGATGCGTTCATGGGCGTTGAACCCCAGTTGGAACACTTGGACCGGTGCTTGTGGTTGAACCTCGACAATGTTCACGCCGTCGACAAAATCGGTCGCAGGGACGAAAGCGGCTGTGTGTCCTGTAATCCGTTGAAGCGTCGGTGATTTTTGATAGAGCCGCGCGGAGGGGCCAAGCAGAAGGTCGGGCATTGGGCGACCAATTCCGAGGGCGTCTGCGGCGATGCGCACCAGCTTGCCCATGCGCGCATCTTGCTGCGGCGCATTGGGGACCAATGTCATCGCGCCGCGCCAGCGCACTGTTTGAAATCCGTTGGTGACGGTTTTGACGCGGTCACCGGGCAGAATGTCCTCGACGGCGACGACGCCGCGGTCGGTTTTCAGGAGTGCGCCGCGCGCGAGTGCGCCAAAGCTGTCTTCAAACGCACGAGGCGCCGGCGCGATGCGGGTAAAGTCGTCAATGTCGCCATTGGAAAGCAGATGGACGACCTCGTAGCGGCGCATAAATTGCTGCGCGCGCTGAGGTCGTCCGTCTGGCTGAGTAAACCGGGCTGAGGAGGCCACCGGAACTTTGCGTTTTACCTGCGCGAGACCTGCGCGGGCTGAGGGGGTCGAGTTCATCATGCGATCACCAATCAGGTTGGTCACATCATCTGTTGGCCCCCGCCAACAACATCTGAGGAGCGTTTCGTTGATTGGAATGTGTCGTAATGGCCCCCGTTGCGTCAAACATTTCGACATTTCGGGCGCAAATCGGGATCAATCAACGCAAATTGCAGCGGATTGTTCAGCGGATGAAAACGTAGCTGCCACATTTCGCGGTTCTGTCTGGGGCGAGGATAGCCCTAAAACGAGAATCGCCGCCCCGCAGAATGCATCGGGACGGCGAGTGTTGTGCCAGCGAGGGAGGGCGCCGGCGATGTGTTTGTTTTAAGAGGCAAAGTTTAGGCGGCTGGGCGGTGCGTGCGCATATCCATTTCAGCGAGGGCCGCGACAGCCCGTCGGCTGGCGATAAAGGCTTCGCGGCGCAGGCCACGTTCCCAAGGCATCTTGGTGCTGCATGATTTGGCGTCGGCAATTGTGGATTGCATCCAACGGGGTGTCTTCGTCATGGGCTTTTCCTCATGTTTGTCTTCTTGCTCGATGGGATAAAGATGGCGGCGCAAAGCGGCATGAGTTTGGCTGGTGACATGAATTTTCAAAAAATTTGCGCGCAAGGTTATGGAAAATGTGGCGCGGCGCGGATCGGTGGCGATGCTGCGTTTAATAAGGGCAATATGCGCGATTGTGGACAGTCTGCCCCTTTGAGGGGTGATTGTGTCCGGTAGAGTTGGGCAGCGGCATGGCGCGTTGCGCCCCATTTCTGTCCAGATCAGCCGGCGGAGCCGAGTGTGATGGCTGCGATCAAACGGCCATAGTCCGCTTCCTTTTTGTGGGTCGTGCGGCGGTAGCTATAAAAGCGATCTGGGTCTGCATATGTGCAGTGGCGTGTCCATTCAGCATGGCCGACGCCTGCGGCCCGAAGGCGGTGCAAGCCGAGGGCGGGAAGGTCGAACTGGTATTTGCCGTTTTCACCATTGGTAAAGAAACGCGCGAAGGCGGGATCTTGCGCGATGAAGTCGTCAAAGAATTCGGGGCCGACTTCATATGCGGTTTGGCTGATACAAGGGCCGATCACGGCTGAGATGTTTTCACGTGCCGCACCAAGGGCCTCCATTGCGTCCAGCGTGGATTCAAGCACGCCGTCGAGTGCGCCTTTCCAACCGGCATGGGCGGCGCCGATGACGCCAGCCTTTGAGTCCGCAAACAAGACAGGCTGGCAATCGGCAGACAGCACCGACAGCGCTATCCCCGGCGTGGCCGTAACCAGCGCGTCTGCTTTGGGGCGGCCGGTGTTGGGTTCGGTGACGGTGATGACATCAGGGGAATGGACTTGATAGACGCCCATCAAGGCATCTTGAGCCACGCCCATCGCGTCGGCAACCCGATTGCGGTTGATGGTGACGGCTTCATGTTGGTCAGAACTTCCGGTGCCGCAGTTCAGGCCCTCAAACACACCAGAGGACGCGCCGCCGCGACGGGTGAAGAAACCGTGGCGAAACGGGGTCAGGCTGTCGGCGGTGATGATTTCTAAGGTCATGGTTCCAGTCCCGCGGGTGGTGGGGCACCATTAGGGTAGAGCCCCAGTACTTTGAACAGCGAACCCATTTCTGACGGGTGCGTCAAGCGGCGGTGGGCGGCAATGTGCTGATCGAGGGCCGTATCGCGCAAATGAGTGGCGAGGGTTTGGGCGCGCTGCGTGATGCCGAGGCGTTCCAGGAACACCCCCTGCGGTGTGAGGCGGGTGTATTTGGCGGGGGATGAGTTGGTGGCGATGGCCTCGAAATCGACGTGCGCGGTGATGTCGGCGTCGCCTGCGTTGGCGAACGGGTCAACGGGGGCGTGGTTTTGCAGGGCCTGCAGCGTGTCTCCCAATGAGTGCCAGTCGCCGTAATCAATGATCAGCGCTGCGCCGCCATGATTGGCGATGCGCTGGGCGATGTTTTGGGTAATGGCAGGAAGCGCGGGGCAGTGTTCAACAAAATCGCCCGTTTTGGTGTCATCGAGGCGGTGATCGAGCAGGGCGATGTGTGCAGGGGCCGAGAGGCCAGCAACCAGTTCTTCGCCCTGAGCGCCGACCTGTACGTCGCGCCAGCCGTTTGCATCGCGGTGGAACTGGCGGATCGGCAGGGCGTCAAAGAATTCGTTGGCGACAAGGTAAAGCGGCATGTCGGGCAGGGTGGTGATGTTGTCGTGCCAAGTGGCGTTCGTAACCCGCGTGGCTTGTTCTTTGCGCAAGGTGGGGGAGGTTTCTACGAAATGGACCTGCGCGGCATCATTGAAGCCCGCAACACTGCGGGTGGCGCGCAGGATGTCCGCCATCAATGTACCGCGTCCGGGGCCGAGTTCAGCAAGGGCGAATTTGCTCGGCTGGCCTTGGTCGAGCCATGCTTGCGCCAGCGACAAGCCGATGAGCTCGCCGAACATTTGCGATATTTCGGGGGCGGTGGTGAAATCCCCTGACGTGCCAAGTGGATCACGGGTGGCGTAATAACCAAGCGTGGGGTGCGTGAGGGCATCGGCCATATAGTCGGCCAGTGTGATTGGGCCGGAGGTTGCGATGCGGGCCGCGATGAGGTCGTGCAGTTTGGTCATGCTTTGCGGCGGGTAAGGGCGATGATGATCAAACCGCCAAGGATCATCGGGATGGACAACGCTTGGCCTTGGGTCAGGCCCCATGTGCCAAAGTCATAGGCCCAGCCGATGGGGTTTTCTGCGCTTGTGAATTGCGCGTCCGGCTGGCGCACGAATTCCACCATGAAGCGCGACAGCCCATAGCCCATCAGGAAGACCGCCACGAGGGACCATTGGCGTTTCAGCCAGCCGCATTTGAACGCGAGGAACATAATAAGGGAGCCGACGAGCAGGCCTTCGAGACCGGCCTCGTATAATTGGCTGGGGTGGCGGGCTGGTTCATCGCCGTAATAAAACCATTCGCCCACGTTGGTGCAGAGTTGGCGGGCAGGATCGGCGCACATTGACGGGAATTTCACGCCCCACGGCAGGTCTGTGGCGCGGCCCCAGAGTTCGGCGTTGATGAAGTTGGCGATGCGCACGAGGAAAATGGCGGGGGTGGCGGTAAGTGCGAGGATATTGGCGACATCACCCAAGGCCGCCCCGTAGCGGCGCGCGCTGATGGTCACGGCGACGCAGACCCCAATAAAGCCGCCGTGGAACGACATGCCGCCGTCCCAGATGCGGAAAACCGACAGCGGGTCATTTGCGAACTGGCCGTCGCCGTAAAACAGCACATAACCAAACCGCCCGCCTGCGATGACGCCAATGATGACCCATGTGAGCAGGTCTTCGATTTGATCACGGGTCAGTGCGGGGGTGTCGTTGCGCCAAAGTGTGAGGCGTTTGCTGGCTTGTATCGCGATCCACCAGCCGATGATGATGCCGACGATATACGCCAGCGCGTACCAACGCAGGGCAAAAGAGAACCCAAAAAGGGAAATGGTAAAAATCTCGGGCGAGATCTCGGGGAAAGGAATGGCTGCCAACATGTGCCCTGTTGTGACGCAGGGTGCGACGATGTCAACTGGTCTGCGGGGTTGTTTTGCGCCCGAAGCCTGCCCATATAGGTGCTAACAGAATGGAGATTGCCATGCAGACCCGTAACAAAGTCTTTGACGACATTTCGCAATTGATGACCAACGCGATGGGTGTGGCCCAAGGCGCAAAGGACGAAGCGCAGACCGCGATGTCGTCGATGGTGGATCGCTGGTTGGCGGACCGTGACTTTGTGACGCGCGAAGAATTTGAGGCTGTGCGCACGATGGCGCAGAAGGCGCGTGAAGAGAACGCCAGCCTTTTGGCACGTATTGAGGCGCTTGAAGGCAAGTAAGCGGAGCGGCGTTGCCGCGCTATATTATTTATGGATGGGGGCTGCCGTTGGGTGGCCCTTTTTTATGGTGTGATTGAGGAAGGTGAGAAGGGGGCCAGCCCCCGCTTCGCTCCCCCGAGGTTTCAGGAACAAAAGAAGTTAAAGGCGCCCGATTGGGGAGACCATCGTGCCACACACGAGGCTGGTGAGGATGCGCGGTGTGGGCGGGATTTGTGAGATCGGGAACAAGGCGCGGTCGCGGGAATAGGCGTGGAGCGACCAGACGACAGCAGCTTTGAAGCCGCTTTGTTCGGGGATGTGGCCAATGAGCTGCGCGCCGATTATCTGTGAGGCTTTGACGTAGCGCTGGCTGAGGTGGTGCTTTGGAATGTCCGTTTCGGGCCAATCGACGTGCCCCAGATTGCGCCATAGCCAAGTGGCTTGGCCTTGATCGGGGAGAGTGGAGAGGCGGCACCTGCGCTGTCGATGCACAGATCGAAGGGGCCGTGGACATCGTGGGTTGTCGTGAATACCTCAATGCTATCAGTGTTTTGGCGCACGGATGTGACATCGGCGGCGGTAACGTGTGTGATGCCGTTGCGGGTTTGCATAGCTTGCCAGAGCGCATCAAATAGGGCAGCGCGGTGGATGGCGAGGCCGTCGACGTTTGGACCAACCAAATCATATATAACATCCAACACGCGTTTGCCGTTTTGCGCATGTAGGCCAAACATGTGGGTGACGCGGTTGCCGCGTTCTAACGCGTCGACTTCGGCCAAGACGCGTTGGCCAACGGGTTGAATGACAAGTCCGGAGCCTACGGGCTTTGGGGGCTTGAACTGGTCAAACACGGTGATTTCATGGCCCTTTTCTGCCAGTCAACTGGTCGCTGTGAGGTCGCCCATTCCAGCCTCGATGATGGCGATACGCATAGTTACAAACCCCTGTCACACGCTGTGCACATCCCGCACACAACCTGAACAAACCGCAGGTGCAACTTTTCGCGGCCTGATCGTTCGGGTGGCGGTGGGTTTACCTGCCAAGCGGGGGTGCTATAAGCGGCGCATGACCACACGCGCGATCCAGATTATCCGAATTATATAGCCGGTGCTGTGACCCCCACCGCGCCGGACGAAGGTGCCCAGATTGATCTCATGTATGATCCGCACCGCCCCTTTCAAATTCCCGAAGTAACCTATCCGAAGGACGCCCCACATGTGCGCCGAAAAAGTTGAATACAAGACCACGTTGAACCTGCCAAAGACCGATTTTCCGATGCGGGCTGGTCTGCCAAAGCGCGAACCTGATTGGTTGACGCGCTGGGCAGAGATGAACGTTTATGAAAAGCTGCGCGAAAAGGCGAAGACTGAGACGCGGCAGCCCTTCACGCTGCATGACGGCCCGCCCTATGCCAACGGGCATTTGCACATCGGGCACGCGCTGAACAAGATTTTGAAAGACATGGTTGTTCGGTCCCAGCAGATGATGGGGCGCGATGCGCGTTACATCCCCGGTTGGGCTTGCCACGGTCTGCCGATTGAATGGAAGATCGAGGAAAAGTACCGCGAGAAGGGGCTTGATAAGGATGCGGTTGATGTTGTGGAGTTCCGTCAGGAATGCCGCGATTTTGCGTCCGGTTGGGTTGATATCCAGCGCGAGGAATTCAAGCGCTTGGGCGTTCAGGGCAACTGGGACGAGCCGTATTTGACGATGAATTTCCACGCGGAAAAGGTCATCGCGGAGGAGTTCCAGAAGTTTCTGATGACGGGGACGCTGTATCAGGGATCCAAGCCTGTGATGTGGTCGCCGGTTGAGGAAACTGCGCTTGCCGAGGCCGAAGTGGAGTACCACGACAAAGAGAGTTTTACGATTTGGGTGAAGTTTGCTGTCGCTGAGGGCGACTTGGCTGGTGCAAAGGTCGTGATCTGGACGACGACGCCGTGGACGATCCCGTCCAACAAGGCTGTCGTTTACGGCGACAAGTATTCCTACGGTTTGTATGAGGTCACTGCGACGCCGGACGAATGTTGGGCAGACGTGGGTGAGAAATTCTTGCTGGCCGATAAGTTGGCGGCGGATGTGTTTGCAAAGGCGCGACTTGAGGAGGGTCAGTGGCGGCGCGTTCGTGACGTTCCGAGTGATGAGCTAGCTGGGCTGTCATTGAAGCACCCGTTAAATGGGGCTGAAGGCGCAAATGGCGAATGGGATGATCTGCGTGATTTCCGCGCCGCTGATTTTGTAACCGACGACGAAGGCACCGGTTTTGTGCATTGTGCGCCGTCCCACGGGATGGAAGAATTTGAGCTTTATCGTGATTTGGGGATGCTGGCGCAGGTCATCACCTACAACGTCATGGACGATGGCACGTTCCGCGAGGACCTGCCGTTCTTTGGTGGCAAACGTATTCTGCGGGCCAAGGCCAAGAAGGGTGATTGGGAAGGCGATGCGAATGGCGCTGTTATGTCCAAGCTGGCTGAAGTCGGCGGGCTGTTGGCGCGTGGCAAGATCAAGCATTCCTATCCGCATTCTTGGCGATCAAAGGCACCGATCATTTTCCGCAACACACCGCAGTGGTTTGCGGCGATTGATAAGGCGGTTGGTGACGGGCAGGACACCTATGGCACGAGCATTCGTGAACGTGCGCTGCGTTCCATTGACGAGCTGGTGACATGGACGCCGCAGAAAGGGCGTAACCGTTTGCATGCGATGATCGAGGCACGCCCTGATTGGGTGCTGTCGCGTCAGCGTGCGTGGGGCGTTCCGTTGACC
>JAHBAO020000170.1 GCA_018500065.2 Octadecabacter sp.
GGATCAGTTGGAAAGTAACGTTCATCAAAACAACGACTACCGGTGCGCCATCGGTGGAACCACTGGTATTGAGTGTTTTGACCATTGGTGCCGTGAACTGAAAGAAACCGGATATCTGCATAATCACGCGCGGATGTGGTTTGCCTCGATCTGGATTTTCACGCTACGTTTGCCATGGGAATTGGGTGCGCAATTTTTCCTGAATCATTTGATCGACGGTGATCCGGCGTCAAATACTCTCAGCTGGCGTTGGGTTGCGGGGTTACATACCAAAGGCAAAACATATCTGGCGCGGCCATCCAATATTGCAAAATACACTAACGGAAAGTTTGAACCAACCGGGCAGCTCGCCCAGACTGCAGAGCCGCTTGTTGAAGGCTATGATCATGCGTTCGTCCCCGCGTCATTTACGCAGCCAGCCCCACAAAATGAATGCCTAATCTTGGTAACGCCTGAAGATTGCAACCCGGAGAACTGCATCTCAGAGGGTATGAAAGGAACGTTGGGTCTGGTCTTGCCTAAAGAAATTGACCAGAGCGAACGATCACATATCTTCCGGCTGGGTGCCGTTGAGGATGCGGTGATGCGACTTGGGTCGCAGGGCAATGTCGCGGCAACCGACGATTGGATCACGGCCATTATCACTGCGGCAGAACGGGCGGGCACAACACAGGTGGTTACGCCATTTACCAGTGTTGGGCCTATCGCGACAAAACTGGCCGCTGCGCAAGATGCGCTTGTCGCTGCAGGGATGACGCTACATCAACACCTGCGCCCCTATGATGCGGCAACATGGCCCCATGCAACGAAAGGTTTCTTCAAACTTAAGAAAAAGATCCCTAGCATTCTATCAGACCTCGGATACACCAATGCCCAAAACGCCTAAACCTGTTGACCTTTCGCCTGATCACATAAGTGGAATTGTCGAAATGGCACTGTCAGATCACATGAGTTTTGCAAACATCGAGACCGAATATGGGATCAGTGACAAACAAGTTAAAACTCTGATGCGGCGTGAGCTAAAAAGCAGCAGTTACAAAGCATGGCGCAAGCGCGTCCGAACTTTCGGCGATCGCCGAGAGGCCTACAAGTAATGTCAGTATGATGTCGCAACCGCCCACCATTGTTTGGTTCAAACGTGATCTGCGGGTCCAAGACAACACGCCATTGCTGGCGGCGTCACACTTAAACGGCCCGATCATTCCACTTTATATCGTTGAACCGGAGTATTGGCAGCAACCCTTTGCATCGCGTCGTCATTGGCACTTTATCCACGATTGTCTGGTCGACCTAAACAAAGGCCTTGCTGAACTTGGGCAACCGCTCTTGATTCAGATTGGCGATGCCGTTGACGTCATTGATAGACTGCAAAAGCAATTTGGTGTTCGCGATGTATTTACGCATGAAGAAACGGGGAACGCGTGGACATATGCGCGTGATATTGCCGTCATGCGGCTATGCGCAGGCCGCAAAATAGCACTCCATGAGTTTCCGTCTAATGGTGTGGTGCGAAGACTGCGTAACCGTGATGATTGGTCATGGATCAGAAACGCGCGCATGGCAGAGGAAATTCAGCCCAAGCCGGTTAAACTTGTGCCGATGCCTGAATGTACCCCTGACGCGTTACCCCACAAGAACGACCTGATGTTTGGCGACCCCTTAATAGGCAGGGTGCAAAAAGGCGGGCGGGACGCGGCCGTCGCGGATTTGCGCAGTTTCTTAACGCATCGCTCACAAAAATACCTATACCATATCTCGGCCCCAGATGCGTCAGAGGTCTATTGTTCGCGGCTTTCCGCACACCTTGCTTGGGGAACTTTGTCGGTACGCGAAGTCGTGCAATCTATAGCCAAACGTCGAGCCCAGCTTTCGCCAGTTGAAAAGAAGAATTTTGGCCGGAACCTTAGCGCATTTGGGTCGCGTTTAGCATGGCGGTGTCACTTTATTCAAAAGATCGAAGACCAGCCCGAAATCGAGACAAAATGCATGCACCCTGCATTCGAAGGGATGCGCGAGAGCGAGCACAACGAGGCATATTTTCAGGCTTGGAAGACAGGGCAAACAGGATACCCCTTTATTGATGCGTGTATGCGAAACCTTGTAGCGGAAGGTTGGATCACCTTTCGGATGCGGGCGATGTTGGTCAGTTTTGCAAGCTACCAGTTGTGGTTGGATTGGCGCATCACAGGGAATCATTTGGCGCAGGTATTCACCGACTATGAACCCGGCATTCATTATAGCCAGCTACAGATGCAATCCGGCGTGACAGGGATCAACGCGATGCGCGTATATAACCCGATCAAGCAATCTAAAGAACATGACCCCTCAGGGGCGTTCATCCGAAAGTGGGTTCCAGAATTAAGGGGCGTACCAGACGATTTCATCCATGAACCTTGGAAATGGGAACGCACATTGATTGAAGACGTCGCATTTACCCTGGGGCGTGATTATCCTGAACGCATTATAGATCACGAGGCCACAGCGAGAGAGGCCAAGCAACGTATTTCCGAGATGCGCAAAGGCACTGATTTTCGCGGGTTAGCCAATGTCGTGTTCCGAAAATTAGGGAGCCGTAAACGCCCCGCGGGTCAAAGCAAGAAACCGGAAAATCAAGACCAGAACCAACTAACTTTGTTTTGATGAAAGTTAATTTCGCACGGTTCGACGCAACCCAACTTTCGTGACGCCGATACATGGTTTTTGTTTCGAAGGCCGGCTTGAATTGTAGCTGGGTTCGTTCCCGCTTTTGCAGCAAAGGGCAGTTTGCCCGGCCAAGCCTAGCATTGGAAAGCGGTCATTTGATCAAGAACTTTTTAGGGCGGTTTTGTCCAAATGTCGGAACCTGGCCCCGAGTGCAGCGAACGTCCGCAATCCGTCGATTCCTACCGAGTAATGGGTGTTTGGTGCAGTTGCCGGAAGCAGTGTCCCAATTAAGCGCCTGCGGCTAAAGGCAATTTGCATAACATTTTCAAATGTTTGCCAACCTGCTTCGGCGGGCGTTTTGTGTCTAAGTTGCGCGGTGTCCGAAGGAATGCGCTCAGTTGAGCCCATTCGAGAGAATAGGCCACGACAATTGCACCGAATATGTCCTCGGGCGTTGGAACATTCCGTCCAAGTGGTTCCTGCTGATCGAAGTTCCTCTTGCAACCGGTTGCAAAACTGCGCAGTCTGTTGAAGTCGGGAATCAGAATTGGGAACTATTCATGCTAAACGTTGGGCTTTTGGGGGCTGGTCGCATTGCTATTGTGCATGCGCGTGCGATTGCCGCGCATCCGGGTTCACGGCTCGTTGCGGTCGCGGATGTAGCAACAGAAGCTGCGCAAGCTTTGGCGCAAGGCTATGGGGCGAAAGCGCAGACGAGCGCAGAAATCCTTGCAGATCCGACAATTGATGCTGTGCTGATCGCGACATCTACGGACACCCACTCAGACTTTATCGAGGCGGCGACGAAAGCGGGCAAAGCTGTGCTTTGCGAAAAGCCGGTGGATCTGAGCCTTGAACGCGCACGGACCTGCCAAAAGGCTGTCGAGGCGCACGGCAAGCCGGTTATGATCGGCTTCAACCGTCGCTTTGATCCGAATTTTGCAGCGCTGAAGGCGGCTGTTGATGGCGGTGAGATTGGCAAAACAGAAATGCTGACCGTCACCTCGTTTGACCCTGCACCGCCGCCAGTAAGCTACGTAATGGTTTCCGGCGGAATATTCCGTGACATGATGATCCATGACTTTGATATGGCCCAGTTTATTATGGGTGGGCTGCCCAAAACGATCATGGCAACGGCAAGCTGCCTTGTTGACCCAGAGATCGGTGCGGCAGGCGACTTTGATACGGCAACTGTCACCATGACCTATGAGGATGGCCGAATTGCGGTGATCAATAATTCACGTCGTGCCGTTTATGGGTACGATCAACGCGTTGAAGTTCTCGGCGCGGACGGGCTGCTTCAGGCCGGAAATATGCTGGAGAACACTGTGGTGAAGTCGACCACCGCTGGCGTTGTCAGCGCGAAGCCAACGTATTTTTTCTTGGAACGCTACATGCCCGCCTATGAGGCTGAGTGGTCTGCGTTTGTTGATGCGCTTTCTTCGGGAGAGGAAATGCCTGCAACCCTGGCCGACGGAATTGCCTCACTCGCGATGGCGGAAGCTGCGAACCTATCAGTTGCGCAGTCGCGCCCGATCAATTTGGCGGAGGTTTTAGACACCTAACTGCCAATAACCAATTGGTCGGGGTTCTCTCGGCCATGATCAAGTTCGGCGTTTGCCGAATACGCGTAACGCCATGCGCTCTTAATGGCGAAAACTCTAGGGAGGAGTTACTATGAATAAGATTCTTATGGCCGCTGGCCTTGTCACACTTATGGGCACAACGTCCGTTATGGCGCAGCAGATCGGTGTTTCCGTTGCTCGTTTTGACGACAACGGCCTGACCGTTATGCGCAATGGCATGACAGCACACGAAGAGATGCTTGACGGTGTGTCCTTGCAGATCGAAGATGCGACTGATGATGTTGCAAAGCAGCTTGACCAGATCAACAACTTCATCGCGTCCGGCGTTGATGCGATCATCGTGAACGCAGTTGACACAAACGCAACCGAAGCGATGTCGAACGCGGCTGCGGCTGCGGGCGTTCCACTGGTTTACGTCAACCGTCAGCCCATCAACATGGACACACTGCCAGACGGTCAGGCGTTCGTTGCGTCCAACGAAATCGAATCCGGCACATTGGCCGCATTCCAGATGTGCCAGCAGCTGCGTGCTGAAGGCAAATCCGGTGGCGCGACTGCTTATGTTCTGATGGGGCAGCTATCTAACCAAGCGGCTGTTCAGCGCACCAAGGATTTCCACGACGTTATCGGCATGGACATGTGTAACTTCATCACAATCATCGACGAGCAGACAGCGAACTGGTCTCGCGATGAAGCCAATGACTTGATGACAAACTGGATTTCCAACGGCGACGAGTTTGACGCTGTCTTTGGCAACAACGACGAAATGGCACTTGGTGCTATTCAGGCGATGAAAGCGGCTGGCATTTCTATGGACGACGTTGTCGTTGGTGGTGTTGACGCGACTTCCGACGCGCTGCTGTCCATGCAGGCTGGCGAAATGGACGTCACAGTGTTCCAAGACCTTGCAGGTCAAGGCGCTGGTTCCATCGATACAGCCATCGCGCTGATCAATGGCGAAGACGTTGACGCGACAGTTTTCATCCCGTTCAAGTTGGTTACACCAGCAACAGTTGGCGACTTCATCCAGTAAGTCAGACCAAACGTGCAGGGCGGCAATCGCTGCCCTGCACATCCCAATAATACCCATAAATTACGGAGGATCTGACATATGTCAGACACGAGCGAAGGCCCAAGCACTTCAGACGGTGTTGGTGGATTGACCTATGACAAATCCAAACGACAGTGGCCAAACGAGTTGAATGTCTTTGCCGCGTTGATCCTTATCATCGTAATTTTCGAACTCCTCGGTGCAATTTTTATGCAGCAGTCCTTGCTGTTTGATAGCCGCGACCGGTTTGATTCAATCTTCAACGAAGCACGTCTTCGTATCATTATTATTCAGGTCGCCATTATTGGCATCATTGCCATCGGCGTGACCCAAGTGATCATCACGGCAGGTATCGATTTGTCATCGGGGTCGGTCGTGGGTGCCACGGCCATGATCGCGATGAGTTTCGCACAAGTCGCGCAAGTCAGCGGCAACCCGAACCCCAAGGCGATCTTTGGTGAATGGGCGCTGGACCTGCCTGTCATTGTTCCTGTGTTTGTCGGCCTCGGTGTTGGTCTGACGGCAGGGGCCATCAACGGGCTGCTTGTGGCCTATTCGCGGATTCCACCGTTTATCGCGACGCTTGGCATGATGCTGTTTGCACGCGGTGTGGCGCAGTGGTGGTCGCTTGGTAACCCTGTGTCGTTCCCGACGGATGCTTATGCTGTCATCGGGTCTGGCATGAACCCAGTGTTCATTTTCCTCGGGCTCGCGATCCTGTTTCACCTGATTATGAACTACACCGTTTACGGCAAGCACACCTATGCGATTGGGTCGAACGAGGCCGCAGCGCGGATGTCCGGCATCAACGTGCCGCGCCATTTGCTGCTGGTTTATATGATCGCGGGCGCGCTGGCGGGTCTGGCCGCAGTTATCCTGACGTCCAAGAACCTGACCGCACAATCTGGTATGGGTTTGTCCTACGAACTCGAGGCGATCGCGATGGCCGTCATCGGCGGCGTGTCCCTGTTTGGCGGGCGCGGTTCAATCATCGGGACTGGGATTGGCGCGCTGATTATTGGTGTTATTACATCGGGCTTTACGTTCCTGCGGCTTGGTGCGTTCTACCAAGAAATGGTGCTGGGGATGATCATCGTTGGTGCGGTTGCACTTGATCAATGGCAACAAAAACGCGCCGCGGCGCGGGCATAAGGGAGGGATTAAAGAATGTCAGATTATATTCTGGAAACCAAAGGCCTGACCAAACACTACGGTGGTGTGCACGCGCTTGTTGACGCGAACTTCACCCTTGAGCGTGGCGAACACGTCGCAATCATGGGCGATAACGGCGCAGGCAAATCGACCTTCGTGCGCCAGATTACCGGTGTGGAACAACGCACACGTGGAGACGTTATTTTCGACGGTGCGCCTGTTCATTTTACGGGCCCGTTGGATGCGCGCGAAGCCGGAATTGAAACAGTGTTTCAAACGCTGGCTTTGGCTGATCATTTGAACGTGCCAGATAATCTGTTTTTGGGCCGTGAAAAGACCAAGTTCGATTGGCTCGGTCCGTTTCGTATTTTGAACTATAAAGCTATGCGCGACGACACGATGGCGGGCTTGGTAAAGACGGGCGTTAAAATCCCCAACATCAAGAACAGCATCGCCCATATGTCTGGTGGGCAACGTCAATGCGTGGCGATTGCCCGCACGGCGACGTTTGCATCCAAACTAACGATTATGGATGAGCCGACAGCGGCGCTGGGTGTTCAAGAAACTGCACAGGTGGAGAACATTATCCGCACGCTAAAGGAGCAGGGCGAAAGCCTGATCCTTGTCAGCCACAACATGCGTCAGGTCTTTGACCTGGTGGACCGCATCATCGTATTCCGCCGCGGCCGTATGGTCGCCAACCTTCGCAAAGAGGATACGAACGGCGAAGATGTCGTGTCCTATATCACGGGCGCAAAGACGGGCGCTGAATTCGAAGGCGCTGCGTAAGTGGCCGATAGCCCCCAAAGGCGTGGTCTTTTCGACGTGGATGTTCCATTTTTCCTCCCAGTGTGGCGGCGTGTCGTCGTTGTCGCACTGGCGGTTCTTTGGGGGCTGTTTGAACTTTCCTCAGGCGCGACGTTTTGGGGGATGATCTTTATCGGAATGGGCGCGATTGCGGGGTGGAGATTCAGCATTGCCGACTGGGACGCCGTGGCGCAAGAAGATCAGGATCGAGAATAGCGGCGAACACCTTTGTGAGGGATGAGATGCAAGATCTTCTGCGTAAACCTGCGGGCAAACACGGGCTCGTTCACGATATCACGCCGCAGGACGCGGGGTGGACCTATGTCGGTTTCGCGCTTCATAGCCTTAAAA
>JAHBAO020000391.1 GCA_018500065.2 Octadecabacter sp.
ATCCTGCTGCTGCGGACATCGTGTTCAAGGCAGGCCTGCCCCTCACAGTGATGCCCTTGGATGTAACGCACAAAGCCCTGACAACGCGCGCGCGCGTTGAGGCCTTTCGCACAATGGGCACCGAAGCCGGGCGCATGACCGCCGAGTGGACTGATTTCTTTGAACGCTTCGACAAGGAAAAATATGGCTCGGAAGGCGCGCCGCTACATGACCCGACCGTCATCGCCTATCTGATCAAGCCTGATCTTTTCACGGGACGCTTCATCAACGTGGAAATCGAAACCCAGTCAGAACTGACGATGGGCATGACCGTCGCCGATTGGTGGCGTGTGTCAGGGCGCGAGCCTAATTGCACTTTTATGGGGGACATTGATGCAGACGGGTTCTTCGCACTGTTAACAGAGCGTCTAGCACGGCTGGGGTAACACCCGCCTTAGTCGATGAATTCATCCTGGCGCACTCCAGCCCGTTCAAGGTGGATTGGAAGCGTGCGGCCATAGAGCTGCTTGGTGCGCTCAACGCTGCCAACCATGTCCGGTTCTTCGACGTAAGAAAAGATCGCCACATAGCGCGGGCGTTTGCCCCACAATGGCGCCACGCGGTGCAAGGAATAGCGACCGCGAAACAGTTGCAAATCACCCGGTTCAAGTTCCAGCCTTGTGATCTTATCAGATGTGCCATCCAGCACGCGCTTCACTTCGTCAAAGTTCTCGTCTTTTTGCCGAATACCAGCGGCATATTCGAACGCGCCGCCACTTTCGGCGTTTTGAATGGCCAGTGTTACTGTGAAATTATTGGTGTCGAAATGCCAAGGAAACCCATTCCCCTCATCCGCCATATTCACGATCACATCTGCCAGCGGGTCCGCGTAGCGGTAAAACTTTTCCTGCTGCAGGCAGTCCTGAATGAACCCATCAAACCCCGCAAAATCATGGACCGTGCGCAACGGGCCGTTGTCCGAAAAATTATCCGCCGGAATGAACGCGTTGGAACGCTCAAAAAACTGACGGCGCGGGTCATCTGTGGGGAGGCTGGGATCATCTTTGGTGAAATAGGCGTTCGTGCGGCTGAAGGAGCGATGCCCTTGGGCCGCCACACCGTCCGCCTCAGTCGTGAGGGCGGCAATGCCCTTGGCGCTTAAGAACCCCTTCAGAACGGCACAGCCATCCTGTGCAAGGTCACGTTGAACATCCGCCAAAATACGCGCCCGATCAGGGCCATCGCGATGGATCGGGTATCTATCCAGATCAATGAGGTCTTCACCAAGAAACTGCACAACGCCCTCCTGCTTTGCAACAACGGTTGACCAGGTTGCGCGCGAATTCTGGTGCTTTCACGACATTTCCATTGGCGTAAAGCGACAACAATTGCCGCGTTCCCCCGCGCAATCTGCCTGTCCATTGCGCCACGCAAACGCTATGAAGCGGCACACCCAGCCTGAAAGCCGCACACATGACCACCGCTATCCACCTCGCCTCGCCAGAAGACGCCCCGCGCCTGCTGCCCCTTATCGCAGCCTTCCATTCTGAATACGGGATTGAGCGCAGCGATGAGCAGCGTGAGGCCGCCCTCATGCCCCTCCTGCAAGGCTCCCCCCTTGGGGCAGCCTGGCTGTTCGGCCCCGCGAAGGCACCCACTGGCTACACCATCATCACCTTTGGCTGGTCGATGGAAATGGGCGGTATGGATGCGTTTGTGGATGAACTTTATATTCGCCCGACCGTGCGCAAACGCGGTATCGCGTCCGAGGTCTTGCTGGCAATCTCTTCAAGCCTGTCTGATGTCGGCGTTCAAGCCCTGCACCTTGAGGTCGACCGTGAAGACGAGGCCACCCAGCGCCTGTATTCACGCGCGCATTTCAAATTGCGTGACCGCTACAGCTTGATGACACGCCTCCTCTGACCCATATCAGGCCTACGCATTTGCAACTGTCGCATCGAAAGGCCCCGCTATGCCCCTGACCATTCCCTTTGATACGACCTATCTTGCCCTGCCTGAGCGCTTTTATTCCAAAGTGGATGCGGCCACTGCCAGCGCCCCGCAACTCATTGCATTCAATCGCGACCTCGCCACCGAATTGGGGTTGGATATTGCAGACATGTCAGACAAGGAGGCGGCGAACATCTTTTCAGGCAACGATGTCCCCGAGAACTCGATCCCGTTTGCGCAGGTCTATTCCGGCCATCAGTTTGGGGGCTTTTCGCCACGTCTTGGCGATGGCCGCGCGTTACATCTGGGCGAGGTTGACGGGCCCGCGGGCCGCGTTGACATCCAGCTTAAAGGATCAGGGCCCACACCCTATTCGCGCAATGGCGACGGGCGTGCGTGGGTCGGCCCCGTTCTGCGCGAATACCTGATGAGCTGCGCAATGCAGGCCCTTGATATTCCAACAACAAAAGCCCTCGCCGCTGTGCTGACGGGTGATCCGGTTTTGCGTGAACAGGGTCGCCTGCCTGGTGCTGTGCTTACCCGTGTTGCCACCTCGCATATCCGTGTCGGCACGTTCCAGTATTTCGCCGCACAGCGCGATGTTGAAGCGCTGCAATTGCTGACAGATTACACCATCCAGCGACACTATCCAGACGCCGCAGACCCGCTGCAACTGTTTGAAATGGTGATGCAAAAGCAGGCGACGTTGGTCGCCAAATGGATGTCGGTCGGCTTCATCCACGGGGTAATGAACACCGACAACGTCCAGATCGCGGGCGAAACCATCGACTACGGCCCCTGCGCGTTCATGGATGACTACCACCCTGACACCGTGTTTAGCTCGATTGATCGCCAAGGCCGCTACGCCTACTCCAACCAGGGCCCGATAACCCATTGGAATTTGGCACAATTCGCGACCTCTTTGGTGCAAATCCTGCCTGATACGGACAAAGCGATTGCAAATTTCACGGCCATTCTTGACCGCTTTCCTGCGATATTTGAGGACGAATGGGCCAAAGCCTTCGCGCCGAAACTTGGGCTAACAGCCTCAGCAGAAACAACCCTTCTCGCAACAGACCTTCTTGATCTCATGGCAAAGGGCGGCGCTGATTTCACCAATACGTTCAAGGCTTTGGATGAAACGAAAACCCTTTATCCAGACTGGTATGTACGCTGGCGCGCCGCCGCTCCTGATGATGCCTTGTGGCGCAAGACCAATCCGCAGATCATCCCGCGCACCCATAAGATTGAACAAACCATTCATGCCGCAACGCAGGGTGATTTTGACCCATTCCATGCAATGCTTGACGCCGTAAAAGCCCCCTTCACGCCGAACGAAGACTACGCACACCCCCCTGTTGAGACTGAGAAAGTCCACCAAACGTTCTGCGGCACATAACGCTTCTTTTGTTCTTAAATACCTTCCCCGAAGGGGCACCAAAATTCCCTAATTTTGGTCACTGCCCCAACATCCAGGCGCCTTCGGGCCAAAACGCGTGATACGCAAAAGCAAACATCACATCGTGGGCCAGATCATCGCCAGCGGCGTTGCGCACCCGCACCGTCCCGACATCGCGCCCCTGCCCGATCTCGCGCGTGTCCAAAGCGGAAGCTTGGCCCGCAGTCCAACTCAGCACGACGCCATCTTCCGTGATCACACCTTCCTGCGCGATCCGCGTCATCGGCCAAGCCACATCCCCAACCCGCACCACACGTGCGAGCGGTTCGATGCCATGCGGTGGTACTTCACCTGAATAGAGGAACGGACGTTGCGCGCTGTCGTATTGCACGTAGGGGTTGGCACCATAGTTGCGGCGTTGGTTTGGCTGATCCATCACCAGCCCATCCGGATTACGCGCCTCAAATTCGGCCCAGCTTTCCATCCAACTTGGCAGGGTTTGCAGCTCGACATCCGTCATTTCCCCAACAATCCCCTCGCCAATCGCCTGTTGCCACCAGCTTTCGGTTTCACGATCAAACATGATCATGTCCGAATTCCGCAGCTTGCCAGACACCCCGAACGTCAAGACCTGATCCCCAACGCGACGGTCAAATGTAATGCCGGAATTACAAAGCGGGCAGAAGGTCACGGCCACAGGAAGTCCGCCAACTTCGTCATTTACAATTTCATGCCACATCAAATACCGGACCGGATAGGCGCGTGGCACCTCGCCCTGCAATTCCAATGTAATAACGGGTTCTCGGTCGCTCAGACGATTTTCACCCGAAACATCAATGAACGTGGGATCATCAAGCGCAGGAATGCCGTCTCGCGGCGGGCCACCCGACAGGATTTCAACCCAGTTTTCGACATTGGTGGTTTCGAAATCCGTGTTCGGCCACTCGAACTTCCAAAAATCCGGATCGGCGGCTGCGGTACTGGCGACAAAGGTCAGGATGGCGACAAGGCGTAACATGGGAATCTCCTCTTCAGACCTCACAAACGTAAAAGGGGCCATGCATCACTGCATAGCCCCCCCAACTGTTTTGTGATCGTCCCGTGTTAGGGCCGCCGTTTATGGCAGCTCGACCACATTCACGTCTGCCATCACGTCAGGTTCGCCGATAACCGCACCATTTGCGCCCGCGCCAAGTTTGATCGCGTCAACGACATCCATACCGGACACAACTTCACCAACGATGGTGTACTGCCCGTCAAGGAACGCGCCGTCCTGGAACATGATGAAAAACTGGCTGTTCGCGGAATCTGGGTTCTGTGAACGCGCCATGCCAACCATACCACGGGTAAAAGAGCGCTCGGTTGTGGCTTCAAGCGCGATGTCTGGCAAGTCAGACCCACCCGTTCCCGCACGGCGCATGTCCATGCCGACTTTGCCGAACTCAACATCGCCCGTTTGCGCCATGAAGCCGTCAATCACGCGGTGAAAAACCACCCCGTCATAGGCCCCGTTCGCCGCCAAAGTCGTTATTTGTGCAGCGTGCAGCGGTGCGATGTCCTCAAACAACTCGATAACAACTGTGCCATTGGCCTCGC
>JAHBAO020000052.1 GCA_018500065.2 Octadecabacter sp.
CGATGCGTTGGACGCGCTTGAGGATGGCCAGCAGCGCATCTTGGACTTCGGCGTGAGCGACGATGAAGCCTTCGCTGTTGGCCTGGCCTGCGGCGGGCGTATCAGGATATTGGTAGAACCTGTCGGCGGCGCGATGCCCGTTGCGGTTTTGAAACAGCTTGTTGCCGCGCGTGAGGCGAAAGAGCCTGTTGGATATGTCGTTGATTTAAAATATGAAACGCCAAACCTTGTGGTGGCGGCGGCCTATCCAGAAAGATTTCGCTTGGACCGCTCCGGTGTGGAAGACGATGGACGGACGTTTGTGGCCATTCATAACCCACCCTTGCGAATGATCCTTGTTGGCGGGGTGCATATCGCCCAGCATTTAGCACCGATGGCGCGCGCCTGCGGGTATAGTGTGACCTTGGTTGACCCGCGCGCGCGTTTTGCGTCACCTGCGCGCTTTCCGGATGTCACGGTTTTGGACGACTGGCCGGATGTCGCGCTTGAACAGCTGGGTCTGGATGCCCGCACCGCCGTTGTCACCCTGACCCATGATCCGAAACTGGACGATCCTGCGATAATGACCGCCTTGCGCTCGGACGTGTTCTACCTCGGCTGTTTGGGGTCCAAACGCACCCACGCCAAGCGGGTGGCACGTTTACAAGACGCAGGCTTTGGCGATGAAGTCGAACGGATCAATGCACCTGTCGGCTTGGATATTGGCGGGCGCTCTGTGGCTGAAATCGCCGTGAGCATCATCGCGCAAGTGACGCAGGTGTTGCGTCAGGGGTAGCTTGCTATCTGTTTTCAAAAGAAAAAGCGCCACACAGTTAAGTGCGACGCCTTCAAATTCTATCAGTTCTAATTGATTATTTCTGCGGCAATGGCCCGATGATCATGACCATCTGGCGGCCTTCCATTTTCGGGAAGTTTTCAATCTTGCCGTGCTCTTTGGTGTCTTCAGCGACACGTTCCAGCAGCTCACGTCCAAGGTTCTGGTGCGCCATTTCGCGGCCACGGAAGCGCAGGGTAACCTTTACCTTGTCGCCATTGTCCAAGAATTTGAACACGTTGCGCATTTTGACGTCGTAGTCATTGGTGTCCGTGTTCGGGCGGAACTTGACCTCTTTGATCTCGATGATCTTTTGCTTTTTGCGGGCTTCGGCCTCGCGTTTCTGCGTCTCGTACTTGAACTTGCCGAAATCCATGATCTTACACACAGGCGGTGAGGCGTTCGGAGATATCTCAACCAGATCAAGGCCGGCATCATCTGCCATCTGCATAGCGCGCTCAGGCGTGACAACGCCGGCGTTTTCGCCATCTGCACCAATTAGGCGGATTTCGGGGGCGCGAATGCGATCGTTTACACGGGGGCCGGTGTCGCGCTGTGGTGGCGCATTATGAGGTCTGCGGGCTATTGGACTTGTCCTTAAATTGTTTGTCGTACGAGGGGGGAAGTTAAACCTGCATAGCGCGCACTTCAAGGCGCAAAACGCGATATTATCAAAGCTGTGCGCGGTGTTACGCGCAGGCGCATATAGGGGGAGGAATTGCTGCCGCTTCCCGCTTTTCTTTGCACCCGCAGCATGACATACAATCGCCTTAGGTCCAGTTGGGGCCATGTATTTTTTTAAAGGACGAGACACATGAGAGGCACGATCGCAATTATCGTTATCGCCGTACTGGGCTTTTTTGGTTACCAGTGGGGCGCGAACGGCAAAAACCCGATGGACGTATTCACGGGCGCAGCTGAAATGGCTGGCGACGCCGCGACCGGTGCTGCGGACATGGCAGGCGACGTTGTAGAAGGCGCTGCAGACATGGCGTCTGACGCGGCCGACGTTGTTGCCGATACTGCTGAAGGCGCAGTTGAAGCGGCTGGTGATGTTGTAGAAGGCGCTGCAGACATGGCGTCTGACGCGGCCGACGTTGTTGCCGATACTGCTGAAGGCGCAGTTGAAGCGGCTGGTGACGTTGTAGAAGGCGCTGCAGACTTGGCGTCTGACGCGGCCGATGTTGTTGCCGATACTGCTGAAGGCGCAGTTGAAGCGGCTGGTGATGTTGTAGAAGGTGCTGCAGACTTGGCGTCTGACGCGGCCGACACGGTTGCTGACACAGCCGAAGGCGCAGTTGATGCGGCAACAGATGCTGCTTCTGACGTTGCCGAAGGCGCAGCTGATGCTGTTGAAGGCGCTGCAGACGCGGTTGAAGGTGCAGTTGAGGGCGCGACTGATGAAGCTGCTGAAGCTGCGGCTGCCGCAGAAGAAGAAGCTGCTGCCGCTGCCGCCGCTGCTGAGGAAGAGGCCGCTGCTGCTGCCGCTGCCGCCGAAGAAGCCGCTGCTGCTGAAGCCGCTGCTGCTGAGGAAGCTGCTGCGGCCGCTGCAGAAGAAGCCGCTGCCGCTGCTGAGGAAACTGCAGCTGCAGCAACCGAAGCTGCTGAAACTGCAACACCAGACATCGCAACACTTCTGACACCAGAAGGCTTTGACGCTGCTCAGGTTTTGGAACTGGTTCAGTCTTCCGACCTTGGCGCGATTGCTAAGACACAGCTGGCTGCGCAGGTTGCAGAAGCTGCGGCTGACCCATCCAAGCTGACTGACCTACTTGCTGCGATCAAAACAGCGCTTGGCATGTAAGCCTAACGGCATATCAAACGAAAAGGGCCGCTCAATCGAGCGGCCCTTTTTGTATCTATAGTGTTGAAACTTAATCCAGAAATGCTTTCTCAACCACGTAGTGTTGCGGGTTTGAATTGGCCCCCTCAACCAGTCCATATTCCTCAAACATCTCCTTGAGCTCAAGGTTGAACGCCAGGTTGCCGCAGATCATCGCGCGGTCACTTTCAGGGTTCAGGGGCGGCACGCCAAGGTCTTTGAATGCCTCACCCGAACGCATCAGGTCGGTGATACGGCCCATCTTCGGGCTCTCTTCGCGGGTGGTGGTCGGGTAGTATTTGATCTTCTTCCAGAAGCCTTCGCCGATGACTTCGTTCAGCAACTCATCGTCTTTTAACGCCTCAATCAGATCGCGACCATAGGTCAGCTCACCGACTTCGCGGCAGGTGTGGGTAATGATGATCTCGTCGTAGTCTTCATAGGTCTGCGGTTCGCGCAGTAGGGACGCGAACGGCGCAAAACCTGTGCCCGTTGCAAAGAACCAGATGCGTTTGCCCGGGATCAGCGCGTCATGTACCAATGTGCCAACGGGCTTAGGGCGCAGGATGATTTCATCACCCACTTTGATGTGCTGCAATTTCGATGTCAGCGGGCCGTCTTGCACCTTGATGGAATAGAATTCCAACTCCTCGTCCCAGCTGGGGGAGGCAATGGAATAAGCGCGCAACAGCGGTTTCACTTTGCCAGTTTCGGGATGCGGATCACCCGGCAGGCCGATCATCACAAACTCACCCGAGCGGAACCGCATGGAAACGGGGCGGGTCATCTTAAAGCTGAACAGGCGGTCAGTGTAGTGCTTTACCTCTGTCACAGTCTGCGCGTCGGGCAGGGCGGGGACGGCTTTGGTTATTGTGGTTGTATCGGTCACGGGTGTCATTTCTGTCATGTGTCTATGGCGCAGGCATATACCCACACCCCTCTGTTACGCTTTGATCTGTGTCAGTGAAAGGGGCAGCGTTGTCGCGCGGGGGGCTAGCCGCGCAGACGCGCTTGATAATTGTGGGCTTTCCAATCCGCACGGGCCAGCCATTGGGCTTCGGGCTGACGGGTGGCAAGATCATCAGAAATCTCGACCTCATCAAAGCCAGAGCGCCGCGCCATTGCATATTGATCCGCAATGACATGGCCACGGGCACGCAAACGGCCCTTGAACCCTAAGCGGCGCAGTTGCGCGGCAATCGTAAAGCCGCGCCCATCTGCGAAAGACGGGAAATCAATGCGGATCATGTCGACCTTTTGCAGGCAATCCGCCAGATCGTTCGGTTCGGCATCAGACGCCAGATCAAGCGCCACAGCGCTGCAATCATTCGCCGCGCGTTCATCCATCGCGACAAAACCAGGTGTCCAATCATCCGCGGCAAAGCCGGTGTCGGTTACAATAATGCTCATCGTTTTACCCTTTAGCCCCGAAGTGAATGCCACATTCGGTTTTCGTTTGATCACGCCAGCGGCCCGAACGCGCGTCTTCGCCGCTTTTGACTTTGGTGGTGCAAGGCGCACAGCCGACAGACGGGTAACCTTTTGCAACAAGTGGATGGCGCGGCAGATTGTGCGTCTTTATGTAGTCCTGCAAGTCATCGCGGTCCCAATGGGCCAAGGGATTGACCTTAGTGCGCGGCAAACGGCCAAGTGGGCGTTCGATTTCAAAGAATTCCAGCGCCTGACGATCACCACCTTGGACGCGTTTGCGCCCTGTGATCCAGCCGTCGAACCCTTGCAATGCACGCTGCAACGGCTCGGTTTTGCGCAGGGCACAGCAGGCGTCTGGATCATGCAGGTGCAGCAGGTTCTCGTTGTCGTCCTCAAACAGTGTTTCGCGTTTGGCACGGATGATGCGCACGTCTGTTAGGCCAAGTTGGGCCGCAACCTCGCGCTGGTACGCAAGTGTTTCGGCAAACAGCATCTCGGTGTCGATGAACAACACCGGCACGTCACGTTTGATCTGCGCCGCCATGTGCAACAAAACAACGCTTTCGGCCCCGAATGAGCTGACCAAAGCCATGTTTTCAACGCGGCCCAGTGCATATTCCAGCACGTCAATCGCATCTTTATCTTTGTAAACGCGGTTAAGCGTTAAAAGGCGTCCATCAAGCGGCATTTGCGGCCTCCTTCGGGTAAAGAATGTCTTTGAATGGGGCCGCACCGAGGCGGCGGTAGGTTTCGATGAACGTTTCATCGCGGTTGGTCCGTAAGTCCATGTAGCCCAGCACCAGACGTTCAATCGCAGGGACGATGTCGTCGGCGCTAAACCCTGGACCCGCGCGTTCACCAACGGCGGCGGTTTCAGTGTGATCGCCGCCAAGCGTGATCTGGTAGTTTTCAACGCCCGCACGATCAAGGCCAAGGATACCGATGTGACCCACGTGGTGGTGACCACAGGCGTTGATGCAGCCGGAAATCTTAATCTTCAACGCGCCAATGTCGTGCTCGATCTTGAGCGCGTCAAAACGGGTGGCGATTTCTTGTGCCACGGGGATCGAACGGGCCGTTGCCAGCGCGCAATAATCCATGCCGGGGCAGGCGATAATGTCCGACGCGAGGCCAATGTTGGCCGTCGCCAGATCCGCGGCACGCAGTTCCGCGTAAAGCTTCGCGAGGTCCGATTTGTGGACATGGGGGATAATGACGTTCTGTTCGTGGCTGATGCGGAGTTCATCATGGCCATATTTGCGTGCAAGATCGGCCATAACGCGCATCTGATCAGCAGTCGCATCCCCCGGTGTGTCGCCATGTTTCTTGATGGAAATTGAGACAATCGCATAGCCATCCGCGCGGTGCTCGGTCAGGTTCGTGTCCGTCCAAGACCGAAACGCTGGATTGGCCATGCGTGCGGCCTCATAGCCATCGGTGCTGGCGGACTTAAACGCAGGTGCTGCGAACTGTTTTTCAATCGCGCGCAGAACGTCTTGATCTACGCCGTTGAAAGTAGGGCGGATTTCCGCGAAACGCGCGTCAACAAGGCGGCGAATTTTATCAATACCATGCTCATGCACGGTGATCTTGATACGCGCCTTATATTTGTTGTCGCGCCGACCAAGGCGGTTCCAAACGGACACTGTTGCCTCGATAAATGGCAGCAGGTCGGCTTCTGGCAGGAAGTCGTGCAGTACTTTGCCGATCATCGGCGTGCGACCAAGTCCACCCCCGACGATGATTTCATATCCGCGCACGCCATCGCGTTCCAGAATGCGGATGCCGATATCATGGGCCTTGA
>JAHBAO020000312.1 GCA_018500065.2 Octadecabacter sp.
TTCCTACGCATCGGGTCTTTGGTTCATTGTCTTTGCGGTCATGCAAATCCCTGTGGGTGAGGCGCTGGATCGTATCGGACCACGGATCACGGCAGTTGTATTGTTCAGCTTGGGTGGGGCTGGTGGCGCGTTGGTCTTCGCACTGGCTCAGACGCCTGCGCATATTTCTTACGCAATGGCACTGATCGGGATCGGCTGTTCGCCCGTGCTGATGGCGTCTTATTACATCTTCGCAAAAATGTACCCGCCTGTGATGTTCTCAACGCTTGCAGGCGCGATGATCGGTTTCGGCTCGCTCGGCAATTTGGCGAGTTCCGCACCAATGGCCTGGGCCGTTGAGGCCTTTGGGTGGCGCGAAACGATGTTCGCACTTGCGGTGGTGTCCTTGCTTGTTGCCGTTGCTCTTTGGATATTCATGAAGGACCCGCCTAAGTCCGCATCAACTGGGTCCCGTGGCTCGGTTCTGGACCTGCTCAAGATCAAGGCGCTCTGGTTCATTATTCCGATGATGTTTGTAAACTACGCTCCGGCCGCGGGACTGCGAGGGTTGTGGATTGGGCCCTATGGCGCTGACACTTTTGGTGCAGATACAGCAATGATCGGAACCATGACCCTTGTTATGGGTCTCGCGATGGTTGCAGGCAATTTTGCTTATGGTCCGACGGATCGCATCTTTGGTACCCGCAAGTGGGTGGTGTTCGTTGGCAACGCACTGGGCGCGATCGGGTGTTTTGCGCTCTTCGCGCTATCGCTCGGTGCTTCGGTTTGGACAGCGACCGCGTTATTGGCACTGGTCGGCATGGCAGGTGCTTCTTTTCCACTATTGATCGCACATGCCCGCCCGTTTTTTCCAGAACATCTGACCGGGCGCGGTGTAACGTTACTAAACCTGTTTGGAATCGGTGGGGTAGGCGTTATGCAGATCGTCACCGGACGCTTAATGGCACATTGGGAGGCTACATCCCCCTCTGGCGAAGCTTATGCGTCCCTATTCCTGTTCTACGGCATTCTGATCTGTTGCGGCCTTGCGCTATATGCGTTCAGCACGGACAGCACGGACTGACGCCCCTTTCGCTTATGCGCGCTTAGGTCTATGAGGCCCGTGTCCCCCACATGACTGTCGCGGGGACGTGCATTTACAAAGGAACCAAGCACATGGGTTATAGAATCGTCGTTGCGGGTGCCACAGGTAACGTGGGCCGCGAAATGCTCAACATTCTGGACGAGCGCCAGTTTCCAGCGGATGAGGTTGTCGCATTGGCGTCCCGCAAATCGCTGGGCACGGAAGTGAGCTTTGGCGACAAAACGTTGAAAACCCAAGACTTGGATACTTTTGATTTTACGGGCTATGACATTGCGTTCTTCGCAGTCGGTTCTGACGCGACGAAAAAGTACGCGCCGATTGCTGCGAAAGCTGGCTGTGTCGTGATCGATAACTCGTCGCTTTACCGCTATGATCCGGATGTTCCGCTGGTTGTACCAGAAGTGAACCCAGAGGCTGTCGACGGTTACACGAAGAAGAACATCATCGCGAACCCGAACTGCTCAACCGCGCAAATGGTTGTGGCACTGAAGCCTTTGCACGACCGTGCAAAGATCAAGCGCGTTGTTGTGTCCACATACCAGTCCGTTTCTGGCAGCGGCACAGCCGCGATTGATGAACTCTGGAACCAGACCAAGGGCGTATATGTCCCCGGTCAGGAAGTCGCGCCGAAGGTTTACCCCAAGCAGATAGCGTTCAATGTCATTCCCCACATCGACGTGTTCATGGACAGCGGCGACACCAAAGAAGAATGGAAGATGGTTGCAGAGACGAAAAAGATCGTCGACCCAAGCATCAAGGTCACAGCGACCTGCGTGCGTGTGCCCGTTTTCGTTGGCCACTCTGAATCGATCAACATCGAGTTTGAAGATTTCCTTGATGAGGACGAAGCACGTGACATCCTGCGCGAAGCGCCGGGTTGCATGGTCATCGATAAGCGTGAAGACGGCGGTTATGTTACACCTGTTGAATGCGTTGGTGACTTCGCCACATTCATCAGCCGCATCCGTCAGGACAGCACGATCGACAACGGTCTGAACATGTGGGTGGTTTCTGACAACCTGCGTAAAGGCGCTGCGCTCAATGCGGTGCAGATCGCCGAGACCCTTGGCAATCGGCGCTTGAAGAAGGGCTGAAGCGCTCAATAACGTCAAAATCGTCCGTGGCGTCCTCAGGGATGTCACGGATGGCCGCAAGAATATGTTTCATTTTGTGGGGGTGCCCAGGCATCGGCGCTCGGAATTTTCGCACAAGGCGTGCATATGCAAACCCGAGTTCTGATGATTTACACAGGCGCGTTCCGTTCGCGCTATGCACGGTTAGGCCGCCGCCTGCTGGTTGGATTCGGTAATCGAGCGCGGACAACCGGAGATGTAGGTCTTCCCAACTCGTCGCATCGGCCATTGTAGGCACGAGGAGCCGCTGAAGGCGGGCGACGAGGTGCTCATCCGCCCTGTTGGGCGTCTTCGCATTTGACTGACGCTTCATTTCTGAACGAACCAGATCACGCAGAATTTGACCGACCGTCGTGTCCAATTCGGCCGCACGCTGTTCCAGAAAATCATCCGCAGCTGGTTGCATTCTGATAATGATCTGTCTCATGCTCATGGAGAGATCTTGTGAGATCGAGGTTAATGTTGTGTTAAAACCGTTCGGCGCGAAGGACTTCGACATCGCTGATCGTCACGACCCCGATGTGTTTGTCGACAACTTCGAACGCCGCCTCAAGCAAACCGTCCAACCGCTCAGGCTTAATGATACAGACGACTTGAACCATTCCGCTGGCACGGCTGACTTGGCCATCCCGCGACCACGCACCTGATCGCCCCGATCCACCCAAAACGGGAAGAATGGAATACCCCGTGACACCCGCCTCCTCCAAAGCGTCCGTTAACCGGCGCTGCATGATGGCTTCGATGGTTATAACCACGCGTTTGGCTTGGTGGGTTTGCATGTCAGCCTCCTGTTACAGCTTGGCTTACCGCGACATAAAGCGGGATACCGATTGTCAGATTGAACGGGAATGTCACGCCAAGTGACAGAGTGAGGTAAACAGACGGATTGGCTTCGGGCAACGCGACCCGCATCGCGGCGGGGACAGCAATGTAGCTGGCGGATGCGGACAACACCATAAACAAAGCGATACCGCCCGGCGACAGGCCAACAATCAATCCAA
>JAHBAO020000232.1 GCA_018500065.2 Octadecabacter sp.
GTTTGAGCCTGAACACGATTGGCAAGGCTTACGGACGAACTTACAAGTGCAAGTACGAACATAATTGAGTATTTTCGAAATGTGCGAAGCATGTGAAGCATCCTATCGTGTAGGGTGTAAGCAGCATGGCTCCATTAGTATATTATTGCAACTCCAAATATATTATTAATAAAATACGCCTAATCATTCTTATGTTAAATATTTCAGCAATTTCTACTCGTTCCAAAAAAGGTTGCATCAATTCCTTTTGACATCATCTTATGATCTCGGAAACGCGCCAGCGGTACATCACGTCGTTTTAGGGACGTGATTCACATAGCAAAGCCAACTTGCTTTGAATTTGGGGCATATGAGAACTGACCAATTTGGTTTGGCCTTCCATTCGTCGAGATCGTCCAATGGCATGGCCGCTCATGCTAATCTTTGCAGCGGTTAGGCCACACCGCCAAAGCACATGTACTTCATTTCGAGGAAATCATCGGCGCCGTATTTGGACCCTTCACGCCCAAAGCCAGATTGCTTGATCCCTCCGAACGGCGCGACTTCGGTGGAAATAAGCCCTGTGTTGATGCCGACAATCCCCGTTTCCAGCGCCTCAGCGACACGCCAGATGCGGTTCATGTTCTCTGCGTAGAAATAGCCTGCAAGCCCGAATTCTGTGTCGTTTGCCATAGCGATCACCTCAGCTTCAGTGTCGAATTTGAACAAGGGTGCCAATGGCCCGAAAGTTTCGTCGTTGGCGACCATCATGTCTGTGGTGACGCCTGTTAGAACGGTGGGTTCGTAAAAGGTGCCGCCGAGGGCACTGCGTTTGCCGCCCAATGCGACGGTTGCACCTTTTGCTGTGGCGTCGGTGATGTGTTCCTCTACCTTGTTAACTGCCGCATCGCTGATCAACGGACCTGTTGTGACGCCGTCCTTGGCACCGTCGCCGATGATCAGCTTGCCAATAGCGGCCTTTAACTTTGTAGCAAAAGCGTCATAGACACCTGCTTGCACATAGATGCGGTTCGCGCAGACACATGTCTGACCATTGTTGCGGAATTTTGAGATCATGGCACCTTCGACGGCGGCATCAATATCGGCATCGTCAAAAACAATGAATGGTGCATTTCCGCCAAGTTCGAGCGACATTTTCTTAATCGTATCAGCGCATTGCTGCATCAGTATTTTGCCGACACGTGTGGACCCAGTGAAAGTGATTTTGGCAACTTTGGGGTTCGCGCAAAGCTCTTGTCCAGTTTGCGCCGAATTGGCGCTTGGGATGATGTTCAGAATGCCAGCGGGAATGCCTGCACGTTCGCCAAGTACAGCCATTGCAGTGGCTGATAGCGGGGTCAGTTCGGCAGGGCGTGCCACAAAACTGCATCCAACTGCCAAAGCAGGCGCGACCTTGCGCGCGATCATGGCGTTTGGAAAATTCCATGGGGTGATGGAGCCGACAACACCCACAGGCTGTTTGATTACAAGGATACGTTTGTCGCGCTGATGGCCGGGGATCACGTCGCCGTAGGTGCGTTTGGCTTCTTCTGCGAACCATTCAACGAAAGACGCGCCGTAAAGGACTTCGCCTTTCGCCTCGGCCAGTGGTTTGCCCATCTCGGCGGTCAGGATCGCGGCCAGATCATCGGCGTTTGCAACCATCAGATCAAACCAACGGCGCAATACGGCTGCACGTTCCTTGCCGGTCCATGCGGCCCAGTCTTTTTGGGCGTCATAGGCGTAATCAATCGCCGCGCTGGTTTCGCTGACGCTGACATCGGTCACATCGGCGATCTTTGCACCCGTGGCCGGATTATACACTGGGAACGTGCTGCCATTTTCAATCCACTCGCCGTTGATATAGGCGCGGGGTTCCAAAAGGGTTGGGTCATTGAGATCAAGCATGGGCGTGGGCCTCTTTTGCAGCGGTGATAGAGGCTTCGAGAATATCAAGGCCTTCGGCGAGCACTTCATCTGGGATAGTGATCGGGGCGAGAAAACGCACGACGTTGCCGTAGACTCCGCAGGTGAGGAGGATCAGGTTCCGCTTTAGCCCTTCTGCCCGCACACGGTTTGCAAAATCTGCGTCCGGCGCATTGCCGTTGACGGTGTTGAATTCTGCCGCAACCATAAAGCCAGGGCCGCGCACTTCAACCATTTGCGGTGTCGTCTCGCGGATTTGCTCAAGCCGCTGTTTTAGGCGTGAGCCCAGTTCATTGGCGCGTGCGCAAAGATCTTCTTCTTCGATCACATCAAGCACTGCGTGGGCTGCCGCAACACCCAATGGGTTACCTGCATATGTGCCGCCCAAACCACCCGGGTTTGCAGCGTCCATCAGCTCTGCACGACCCGTCACAGCCGCAAGCGGCATGCCGCCAGCCAGCCCTTTGGCCATCGTGGTAAGATCCGCATCAACGTCATAGGCGTCCATTGCAAACATGTTGCCTGTTCGCGCAAAGCCGGTTTGGACTTCGTCTGCAATCATCACGATACCATGTTCATCGCAAAGTGCGCGCAGGCCGCGCATCAGTTCGGGCGGGGCGACGTAGAAGCCACCTTCGCCTTGCACCGGTTCAATGATGATTGCGGCCACGCGTGCCGGATCAAGGTCTGCTTTGAACAGCTTGGTGATCGCGCCGAGGGCTTGTTCTGACGAAATGCCATGCAAATCAACAGGGAAAGGGACGTGGTAAACGTCAGGCATCATAGCGCCGAACCCCTTTTTGTAAGGCTCGACCTTACCCGTCAGGCTCATCCCCATAAAGGTCCGCCCGTGAAAGCTGCCGCCAAAGGCGATCACTGCAGGGCGACCCGTTGCGATGCGCGCAACTTTAATCGCGTTCTCCACGGCTTCGGCCCCTGTGGTCACAAAGATTGTTTTCTTGTCGAAATCACCTGGAACTTTATCGTTTAGGCGTTCCGCCAGCGAGATGTAGTTCTCATAAGGCACGACCTGATGGCAGGTATGCGTGAATTGCTTGACCTGCTTTTCGATAGCGGCGACCACTTTGGGGTGACAGTGGCCCGTGTTGACGACCGCAATACCCGCCGCAAAATCAATGTAGCGGTTGCCTTCGATATCCCAGATTTCTGCGTTGCTTGCGCGTTCAGCATAGACTTGCGTCATCATACCGACACCACGCGAAATTGCAGTATCGCGGCGGACGCTTACTTCGGCATTTTTCATTTGAAACCCCTTTCTGGGTAGACGCCCCTCATTGTTGAGGCAGGCATTGTGGTCAGTTGTTTGTGAACTGCGACCGGGCCCAAGGGCCCTGCCGCAGTATTTTTGGTGCGGCAGTAGTGAGCCGCTTGTGGTCCGGTGTCCGCCTTGGCGTCGGATGCCACTGGCAGCGCAAGAGGTGTTATGTCTGTCGGTGCTTCGTCATTAATCGGCATGACTTGTGCTTGCTCGTCCGCTGTCTGTACTGGGATATCCATTGCAGCCTTGGCGCGGGCGTTGCGCTCGTCTGCAGTTAGGCGCATGACGCGCTGCGCAATGCTCCACCGGACGCCGAGGGGATCGATCATCAGGCCCATGCGGTCACCCCAATAGGTTTCCTCAAGTGTTTTCAGTTCGGTGAAACCCGCGCCAAGCGCGTTCGCCCACGTGGTGTCTGCGTCATCGACGTAGTGATGCAAGCTGACAAAGCCAGCGCCAAACGCCTCGCCTTGTCCGATGGTCAATGCAGAGTTGCCGATTTTCAGTTGCGCGAAGATCACGATGTCGGTTCCGGGCACTGTTTCAACGGAGACGCGCGTCGCA
>JAHBAO020000003.1 GCA_018500065.2 Octadecabacter sp.
AAAAAGGGCTTTCGTTTTTTCGTAGGCCCCAACGCTGTTCAAGTAGTCGAATGCGGCTGCGGCTCGATCCATCCACGCATGCACGTCGTCGATGATATGGGCCAATGCCTCGACCGAGGACTTGTGATTGGACTGAGGCCAGTTGCGCGATTTGCTCGACTTATCGGCATAAAGCAGCATTGGGGAAACCGCGTAGAGCGTGTCGAGGTTTGGCGAAGTCAGGTCAATCGCCTTCAGTTTTGCGGCAACGGTTTGGTAGCTTTTCGTGGCGTTCTTACACGCGTCTACAAGGTCATCAACAAGACTCTCTTCGCCGCCAATGAAAGCAATCTGCGCAGCGTCATGACGGGTCGCCCTGTTGGGAAGTTTGAACGTCTTGGTCAATTTGCTGTCGTCAGTTTCTGTCCGGAATGCGGATTTACGTCCGGTGATTGCACCTAGAAAGTTCCCGATTTCTGCACCGGTGTAATAGCGCGCTAGCCCCGCGACGACGTCGGCGTGTTCACCCTCCGCCATCTCATTGAGCACCTCTTCGCGCAGCAGTTGAGCGGCGCGATCTTCCATTTCTTTGAACTGCGGGCTGACTTCGGCTTCCAAAGGAAAGCGCCGCAGGACACCAGCACAAAAGGAGTGGATCGTTTGAATTTTCAATCCACCCGGCGTTTCAATGGCACTGGCGAATAAAGTGCGGGCATTGCTGAGATAGTCGTCGTCAATCAGCGCTTCCGTCCCAAGTTCAACCAACTGGTCACGCAGCGCGGCTTTGGGCATCATCGCCCATTCGCCCAGCCGCTGGAATAAGCGGTTCTGCATCTCCGAAGCGGCGGCTTTGGTATAGGTTAAGCACAGCACATTTTCTGGCCGCGTTCCGGCAAGTAACAGGCGCGCTACACGGTCCGTAAGAACGCGAGTTTTGCCAGACCCGGCGTTGGCTGATAACCACGTGGACTGGGTTGGGTCAGCGGCTTCGATCTGACGGGCGGTGGCGTCATTCGGTTTCATGCTAAATCCTGCGGTGCTGCGTCGTGTGTTTCGTCCCATTCGCCGTAACGCGCGAGGTGGTCATAGTTACCTTCAAACGCCAAAGTCTCGTTCGCACTGCGAGAGGTGTAACCCTTTTTCGGGTCCATCCATTTGGCCATCAAACCCTCAAAGCGCGCCCATGTTTCCGCAGTAGGTTCATCTTGCAACGGGGCGGGTTGATCGCGCAGATCACTTCCTAAACCGATATAAACGGCTGCTTGTGTGCGGACGCGCCCGACGGCTTTGAAAGCACCGCGTTCAACCATCGCAGCCTCGAGCAGCAGCTGTTTGTCAAAGTGCTTTTGTTGTGCCGGGCTTGGTGCTTTGCCGGTTTTGTAATCATAGATCAGCGCTTCGCCATCATTCGACATGTCAATTCGGTCAGCTGTTCCGGTTAGCTTGAAGGGCACGCGTGTTAGCGCGAGTTCCCCGTACATTTCAGTGTCAATGTTAGTTGAGTAGGCGCGACGTTTTGTTTCCTCGGCCAGAAAGTGGGGCGCGAAGGACGTGATCCGCGCGTACCAAAGCGCGCGAACTGCGGGCCACGGGCATTGTTCCGCAAGGACATCGGATGCGATCGAAAGCAAAGCGGCTTCAGCGTTTTGATCTGATGGGTCGACCTTAGCTTTCATAAACGTCTCAAGAATCTTGTGAACAATTGTTCCGCGCAGCGGAGCGTCCGGTGTGTGAGACAGTGAATCCAATGCGTTCAAGCCCAGGATTTTTCGTGCATAGATCGCGTAAGGATCGCGTATGAGCGTCTTTATCTGAGTCACTGAAAGCTGTTGCGGGCGCGCGTCCGTCGGTGGGCACGGGGATGGGCGTGGTGCTGGATCAATTTGCTCCGTTGGCGCAGCGATGCTCGCCGCTAAAGACAGCCAAAACTGCCCGCGTTCGCGCATCGCTTTAAGGCAGTCTGGTCCACCTTGATCACCCAATCCGCCCAACAGGTTGGTTAGTCTGTTGACCCATCTGCTGGGAACGGTTTCGGCCTCGTCGGACCGGACCGAGCGGCTAAGTACAACTTCGCGGGCACAAACCGCCTGTTGGTAGTCATGCGCGCTTAGCCCGATCCGGCGTTCGGGCAACAGCAACCCTGCTTGTTTTCGCATGTGTCGGTTAAGCCAAGGGTCCGGCGTCGGTGTCTCGGGCCAAGTACCTTCATTAAGGCCGGCAAGAATAACCAACTCAGCGGACTGCACGCGGGCTTCCAATGTTCCCCAAATAAGGACTTGGGGATGTCCGGCATCGCGGTCGCGCACTTCAGCAGCCGCAAGGATGCTGTTCACAAGGCGGCGGTATTCCCGAGATGACATTTGACCGCCTGCGTCTGCGTGGGACTGTAGTTCGGATATCGCACGCAATGCTTCGCGGCCCGCCGCCTTTTTCCAAAGCTCGCCTGATCCTTCGGCATCTGGTCCAACCGCTAGGCGTTCAGCGATATCAATGTGTCGGGCAACATGGTCTGTAAGCTGCCTCGGGGTATCATCCTTGAGGTCAATCAGGATCGAGCTGATCCAACCCACCCAATCCAGCGATTCATCGGGCTTTTCTTGCGCCCAAGTTGTCAGACTTTCAGCCGTCGGAAAGGGCGGTCCGTAGCGGCGAAGATGAAGTTCCAAGGCGTTCGTTCGGAAGGCATGATCACCACGATCAGGCCGGTCAGAGTGGCTTAGTGGGTGACGTAAAAGGACGAGGAGCTGCTCGGCATCCAGTTGCTCGCAAAAAAGATCAGCGATGTGGCGCAAGAACCGTCCCGGTGCAGTGAGTTGCAGAGGCAGGCCAGCACTGTCGTCGGGAACGATATTCCATCTATCCAAAGCAGCGGTGACCTGCCGTGTGAGGATCCTGTCCGGTGAAATGAGCGCTGCGGTTTGGTTGTCTTCGACGGCTTGGCGTAAGCGGGCGGCGATAGCATCCGCCTCGGTGCGTGGACTCGCTGCCTCAAGCATTGTGATGCCTTCGGTAGCCCGAACAAGATCGCCAAGATCGGGGCCGTCGTTGATCCATTGATGGGTCACGGGCGCTGGGCGTAATGAAAGGGAAACTAACTGCGTTCGTGCGGTATTTATGGCTGTGTTCGCACCCCAAGTTTCAATGTCTGAAGGGTGAAGTTCGAGCTCATTACAGAACGCTTTGAACCTGTATTGTGGATGGTCTTCCGCTCCTGATTTTTGTTCCATCATATCCCAAACATTCGACGGCATATCGCAATCTAGTCCGGGCAAAATCACAGCGCCTTGCGGGAGCTGAGCGACGGCCTGCATAAACAACGACGTGGCCCCGCGCGACCCAGTTGATCCGGCGACGATGACAGGATGCGAGGGCGTATTTTCGATCCAGCGGGCAATGAGGGATTCAATCACGCTACGCTGACGACCTTCGCCGTCTAACTGGCCGTCTTCAAAGAAGGGTTGCACCAGCTTGATGAACGACAGCGCTCGTTCCCAGTGCCCCGACTGGTCCGAGATGTCGAGGTCGGCAATTGCTTCTGGCAGAACGCCTTCGCCCTGCATTTCATTCATGAGGGCGACAATACTTTCGGCGAGGTCAATCGCGGAGTCTTGGGAGGCCAATGTCGGGTCCGCTTCCAGCAAACCCTTCACCAACTGCGCCACTTCGAGACGCCTGCGGAGCGGGGAAATTGCAGGCGGGAGGTTTTGGTCAATGTGGTCTTGTGCCAAGTCTGTAACAAGGCGAATGCGCGGTAACAAAAGTGCGCCGCCTTCATGAAATAGCGCTGTGAGCCGTCTTTGCATGCGCCGCGTGTTGACGTAGATTTCTACGCGCGCGACATCTGATGGTGACATGGACTTGAAATACTGGCGCAGTCCGTCATGGAGCGCTGTCGAAAAATCCTGCCCTAGCGGAACACCAAATACGCGTGGACCTGTCTGAGATTCAAACATTGGCATCCCCGGCGAGCATGGCTTCAGCGACAGGAATGTTGTCTGGGCGACCTACATCGCACCATTGTCCGCCATAAACCGCGCCGTACATGGTGCCCTTTGCAAGTATGTCGTTCCACAGTGCCCACATTGAAAACGCAGTTTCAGAAATTGCGGCGAGGCCATCTGTGCGGATGATCTGAACGCCTGAATAAACGTAGTCGTCGCCGCGAGAAAGGTGGCCTTCGCTATCAATATTGAAGTCTCCGGAACCGTTATGACCAACGGCCTGCGAGGTTGGGATCATCAACAACAAGGCATCCATTTTTTCCGGCTGCCATGCGTCTTGCAAGCATTTCACAGGATTTGAACCACGCCAAACGGCATCGGTATTCATCGTAAAAACCGGATTGCTATCGAGGAGCGGCAGAGCACGTTTCAGCCCACCGCCTGTTTCTAGCAGCTTGTCGGACTCATCCGAGACAATTGTGTCTTTACCCGCAAGGTGCGTATGAATTTGCTCTGCGAAGTAGTGAGCATTCACAATCGTCTTTAACCCACCACATTGTGCAAGTGCATGGTCAAGAAGCGGTTTTCCGGAGACATCAACAAGTGGCTTGGGACGCGTGTTCGTAAGCGGAGCCATACGTGTGCCAAGGCCAGCAGCAAACAAAAGAATGGCAGTCGGGTGTTCATCCAAAGTCATTTCTCCGTCGGGTCAAAAGCCCGTTCTATAAGTCGAGCGAGGTCTGACATGTCGGATTCAGCCAAGTCAGTTTGCAGATGCGCCCAGACACGCGGGATGAGTGTTAGATATGACATCTTGCCGTCTTGTTTTGCGAGGCGATTGAAGATGCCCAAAATACGCAGGTTGCGCTGGATAGCCATTATATGAAACGCGCGTTTGAAATCGGCCAGATTATGATCGCCGCCAGCGAGTTGGCCGATCAGTGGGTTTAGCAAATCAGGATTCACGTCTCGTCGAGCGTCGCGAAGCAAAGACGCAAGATCATAGGTTGGGTGCGTAACGAAAGCGTCTTGAAAATCAAGAAGCCCTACGCGTGCTGTGCCATGTTCGTTTGGCCGCCAGATCAAGTTTTCTGCGTGGAAGTCCCTTAGAGATAGGACAGACGGATTAGGGTCTACCTCGGCCAAAAGTGCTTGAACTTTGGCGGTGATGTCCGCTGCGAGATCAGCGCTTTGGTCTTTCGCCGCCCAATCAAAAGCAAGCCCGATCATCTCGGATCCAACGACGGGCGTCATCTTTGTAAGGCCTGAAGGAGCGGGGGCGGATTGAAGTGTTTTCAATACGTCGACTGTAGACATGTAGAGCGTCTGCTCGTCGTTTGGGGACGTGACCATGTGTTTTGCGAAGTCGACGTCGCCGAGGTCGCTTAACACTAGTAGTCCGCCGGCTTCGTTCCATGCCAAAACCTCAGGAGCGGCCAATGAAATTTCATTGATGTGAGCCGCGATTTCAACGAAGCGAGATTGGTTACCGCAAGTTTCTTCTGGCGCATCCATGAGAATGACGGATTGGTTCTCTGGACCCAAAAGCCGCTCGTACCGGCGCGCTGACGCATCTCCCGCGAGGGGCGTTCGCCGCCACTCGGCCCATTCGCTCAAGGCCAGCCAGTTTTCAACTATTTCGTTACGCATGGATGTCGATCCCGGACAGTCTGCTACGCCAATTGTCCCCATAAGTGAGTGTTGCGAGGTGACAATCGGGTGCGACAGTTAATTCGATATCCAAAGCGGTGTTTGGCGTTAAGCCTTCAATTAATTCGGGCCATTCGATCAAACAAATCTGTTCGTTCATCGCATCGGTTAAACCAAGTTCAACTGCTTCTTGCGTATCGCCTATTCGGTAAAGATCAGCGTGCCAAATTTCTACGTCCCCGAAATCATACGTTTGGACGAGCGTAAATGTTGGCGATGGAACTTCGGTCTCAGACCCTAGAAGTGATCGGATAAAAGCGCGTGCTAACGCGGACTTCCCAGCGCCGATTTGACCACGTAGCAGAAAGCAGTCACCGGCCTGCGCGTATTTCGCAAGGGTTTCGCCGAGTTGGGCTGTGTCATCTTCAGAAGAGAGCAGTAAAGTTGTTGTAAATCGCACCATGTGCCAACTTTAGGCCACCCCGAAGTGCCTGCAAGGTCAATCAGACAGACGCGGTGCGTTGAGGTGTGAAATCCAATGCCTCGACGTGACCTGAATCTGTATTTTCTTTATTGGCAAGCGTGAACGTGACCTGATGATTTCCGTCTGGTAAAGGATGGTACTGGCAGCTGATCTCGACATGGCTGTCGAGCCAGACTGCACCTTGCCAAGGGGCATCTGTTTTTCCAAGACGGATTGTTTCATTAAGCTTAACCCAGACAGGTGACGGCGCGGTGGCCTCCTGCCAATTTGCGGACTCCTCTGCGAAGTCGCGGTTACTGATCGCACTTTCTAGCTGAGTTCCCCAAAGCGATTGATATGCACTGTTTGCCATGACCATTGTTCCGGACGACGAAAACACGCAAACGGCAGCTTCAAGATTATCAATCACGGCGCTGCCAATGTCGATCTGTGAGCGGAACTTTCGCGTCAGAGAAACTTCATCACTTATGTCTTCTAACAGGAACGCGATTGCGCCATTTGGGTGTGGTTTGCCGGTTACACGAAACGTTTGCCCATTCGGAATGGACCAAGTTTCTTGATAACTTCCTTGTGCGGCGGCAGATTCCAAGGCGGCCATCTGATTTCGCCAAGAAGAATAGTTTTTCGGCTCCGGAATCATGCGGTTGTCGCGAAGACGATCGAGGAATGAAAACAACGTTGGGCGCGCGATCAGAAAATCGAGGGGCAAAAGGCTCATGTCGCCGAGCGCAGGATTAAACAGAACAAGACGGCGGTCAGCATCGAAAATCGCGAGCCCCACCGAAAGGTGAGCGAAAGTTTTTGTGAGCGTCTGAACGAAATCGCGCTGGGCCTCTTTCGCCGAAACAACGGTAGTTGCATCGATAGCGAAATGAATCGTGTCGCTCCCGCGCTTTAGGCTCGTGACTTCAAACCAGATCGGCTTATCGTTCAGGGCGATGTCGACGCGGTGCATATCAATGACGGGCGCACTTCCCACCGGCACAGCGATATTGTTGAAAACATCATGCGGCGGCCAAGGTCGCGGCGCGTCAGGTGCAACGGGAAAGAGAAGCTCAGAAAGTTCGATATAGGACTTGTTTGCCCAAGTAAGCATGCCTTGGGCGTCTTGCTTCCAGATTAGTTGCGGTGAGTCTTCGCCGATGCTGCGAAGAGTCTCAAGTTCATGCTCAATCGCGTTTGCCGTGAGCGGGTCAATCGTATCATCTGGATGGTCTGTGTGTTGGACCACTGTAATTCGCGCCAGTCCATTCCAGTATTCCGCTTCGATCCAGCTGTTGTGGCCATCTACGGGTTTGATTGACCTCTTCCCAGTGCTCGCAAGGTCTGAAAGTTGAGATCGTAGTTCAGGAAAGCGAGTGGAAAGAATGGAAAGAAAGGCCTCCCATTCAGTTTGATCTTTATTCCGTTTCGCCATCAGGTCGAGGGCGGGTGGTGAAGCGTCAACGAGGGTTTCATCATCGAAGAGAAAGGTAATCGTACCTTCCGCTTCGAGCATTAGGGTGCGCGCGGTTACCAGTGACTTTCGGTTTGTACGAATCCAAAACGCGAGCAAACTGAAAGCGCAAAATACGCCCGCTAGAATGGCACAAAACGCACCTAAAAAACCAAATTGACCCATTTCAAACCTCCGACACTGCGAGGCCAAGATGGGTCAATTAAGTTAACTGGGCGTTAAATGTTAAGTAATCAAAGTATTATCGCCCAAAGCACCGCGCGCCGCTTCAGTTGAGGGTTCGATGCTGCTTCTTGGCCAGTTAACTGTGACAATTGCTCCGCGGCCCATTTTCGGTTTTGCCTGTGAGGGGCCGTTTACGAAACTTAACGTCGCGCCGGATCGCTCCAGAAGTGTCTTGGCGATAAACAGTCCAAGACCCATACCCTCGTATCCTGGCCGCCGCGAACTTCCTTCGTCGTGTTTGCGTCGCCCCACAAAAGGTTCGCCGATGCGGCTAAGGACGGAACTAGGAAAGCCTGGTCCATCGTCACCTATGTCGACGGTGATAAAGTCGTCCGTCCAACTTATCGCGACCAAGACCGACCTTTGAGAGAAATCAACGGCGTTCTGAACGAAATTCCGGATGCCGTGAATAATCTCAGGGCGTCTGAAAATATCGGGCTGGCGTGACTCGTTTCCCGCGGGAGGTTGGGTCTTGAACTGCACCAACTTGCCACGATCAAGATGGGGTTCGCTCGCTTCGCGGATGACAGTCTCGAGGGGCGCTTGGCGAAGTAGATGATCGTCTTTTCCAGCCCGACCCATCGAGCGCAATATGTCGCGACATCTATCTGCCTGTTCTCTTATCAGCCGCGCATCTTCTTTCAGCTCTTCGTTGTCACCAAGTTCGTCCAGCAGTTCGCTGCTGACCAGCTTGATGGTAGCGAGGGGGGTCCCAAGTTCATGGGCAGCAGCTGCGATAACGCCACCTAAGTCAGTAAGTTTCTGTTCGCGCGCCAACGCCATTTGCGTGGCAACAAGTGCTTCGCTCATGGACAGGGTTTCTTGGGTAACTTGACGGGCATAGATCCCGACAAAAACGACCCCGGTGACGAGCGCCACCCAAAAGCCGAACACGAACAGGTCGGGCAAAATAAGCGGAAACCCGGATGCGGTCATAATTGGCAAACTCACAAAACGGATCAGCGTCATGATCGTCAAAGCAGCGACCCCAAGTATAATTGTGCTGCGCAAAGGAAGGAGCGTGGATGCGACCGTCACCGGTGCAAGCAGTAAAAGTGCGAACGGATTGTTCAAACCACCGGTTAGGAACAGCAACAACCCGAGCTGGGCGAGGTCAAAACCGATCATTAGGTTTGCTTCGTTCTCTGAAAGTCGGCGGTTTTCGGGAAAGACTAGATATGAAACGACATTCAACAGCACCGACAACCCGATAATTACGGCGATGAGGCCGGTTTCCAGGTTAAGCCGGAAAATGAAGATTGCTGCCATAACTGCAGTTACTTGCCCTAAAACGGCAAACCATCGGATCGAAGCCAGAGTTCGAACGCGCACCCAATTGCTGCGGTTCTGGTTCTGAAACACGTCGTTTTCTATCTGCGCCATAATGACTGGTATCTCGATTGTGACTTACGCTTTCCGCATCGTGCACATATTTAGTGGGCAATCGCGACCTAAAATATGGATGCTTAACATGTCGAAGACTTATGCTATCGCCGCCGGTGCCGTTGTTGTCGCCCTTCTGGGGGGTACATTTGCTGCTACGCAGTTTGGCCGAAGCGATGACATTTTCGCAGGGTGTCGCGCC
>JAHBAO020000062.1 GCA_018500065.2 Octadecabacter sp.
GACCTAGAGACGTTCAAAATAAATCAACGCGATAGCCAACTTCGACAGGCTGAAACTAAAGAGTTTTTCAACGCAATCAGACCAAAGTGACGGATGCTACGCGTTTAACCAATGTCGGCTTCCGTTGCTGGGCCAGGATGTTCTTATATTGCTAAAGTCAGTTGTCAGTATGGAGCAGGGACACCCCAAACGCAGATCTAAGCAGATCAAGTACCGGGCTTGATCAACCTGGCAGACAACACGATCAAGCAAATCCTGTTTAAAAGCGTTGTGCCCAAATCCGTAAGCAGAAGAGGCAGAATTCATGCTCGGGTCTTTAGGCGTTGCGCGATCCCACCCAAATCCCATCTTGTTGCGCAGACCGTGCCGCAGCATCAATAAACCACATACCCCGCTGACCTTCTTTGATGCCGGGGACGCAGTGATCGGTGGTCCCTGACCCGATTACATCGGCGATATCATCATACAATGTGGCGAACCCTTCAAGGTATCCTTCTGGATGGCCCGGCGGGATGCGTGTCCAGTTGTCTGAGCCTACAGGAAGACCGGGGCCACCACGGGTAAGTATTTGTTTTGGAGCATCGACTTGGGTGAATACCATCTCATTTGGATTTTCCTGAGCCCATTCCAATCCGCCTTTGGTGCCGTAAATCCGTAGCCGCAGCCCGTTCTCGCAGCCCACTGCGACCTGACTGGCCCAGATCATTCCACGAGCCACATCGCCCATCTTCAGTATAATATGAGCATTGTCATCCAAGGTGCGACCAGACCCGAAACTTTGAAGATCAGCGCACAGGGCGGTGACCTGCTGCCCTGTTACAAACTCGATCAGGTTGAAGGCATGGGTGCCAATATCGCCTATTGCACCACCTGCACCGGACTTTGCCGGATCAGTGCGCCACGATGCCTGCTTTTGACCTTCCGCCTCTATTTCCTTTGCCAGCCAACCTTGGGCGTATTCGGCTTGAACCACCCTGACCTCCCCGATGCCACCTTGAGCAATCAAAGCACGGGCCTGACGAATTAGCGGATATCCGGTGTAATTATGCGTGAGGAAGAACATTGCGTCTGATGCCTCAACCGCAGCTTTGATCTTCTCTGCGTCAGAGGGCGTAGAACACAATGGTTTGTCGCAAATCACATGGATACCAGCCTCCAAGAACACGATGATCGGGTCGGCATGCATATGATTGGGTGTCACAATTGAAACGGCGTCGATGCCATCAGGCCGGGCTGCCTCGGCCTTGGCCATTTCGCGGAAGTCGCCATACGAACGTGTAGGGTCCAGACCAAGCTCTAGGGCAGACTCCAATGACTTTTCAGGTGTTGAGGAGAGCGCCCCAGCCACCAAGTCCCAACGGTCATCAATCCGTGATGCGATCCTGTGAACGCCCCCGATGAACGCGCCCTGCCCGCCGCCGACCATCCCCAATCGTAAACGTCGCATCAACGGAACCCTTCTTCGCCATCAGCGTGAAGTTTCGCGCCACGGGCTGTCAGCGGTTCCAAAGCATCCTCAACAGGAACGTTCGGGGCGGCATCTACGTCCATTATCCGTGGTGCAGGATTGTGCGCCCAACGGACCGCGTTGCGCAAAACCGTTTGCACGTTTTCATCGTAATATGTTGGATAAGTTTCATGACCGGGGCGGAAGTAGAACACGTTCCCTGCCCCGCGTTTATATGTGACGCCAGACCGAAAGACCTCACCACCTTGGAACCAACTGATGAACACGGTCTCAAGTGGTTCGGGAATACCAAACGGTTCGCCATACATCTCTTCGTTCTCAAGCTCGAAATGATCCGGAAGACCGGCGGCGATAGGATGATTGCGCGACGCAAGCCAAAGCCGTTCCCTCTCGCCCGCTTCGCGCCACGTCAGGTTGCACGGTGTGCCCATCAGTTTCTTGAATATCTTCGAGAAGTGACCAGAGTGCAGTACGATCAACCCCATGCCGGCCAAGACGTGCTGTGCAACGCGATCCACAACCGCGTCTGCAACCTCACCGTGGGCGGCGTGGCCCCACCAGATCAAGACATCTGTCTGAACCAATCGTTCCTCGAACAAGCCGTGTTCTTCGTCTTGGAGGGTGGCCGTGGTAGCTGTGATGCCGTCCGATACATTCAACGCATCGGCGATACATCCGTGCATGCCTTCCGGGTATAGGTCAGCGACGACTTTGCTTTTCTGTTCGTGGACGTTTTCGCCCCAAACGAGTGTGCGAATTGACATATGCTATTTCTCCTACCGCAACCGTGCGCCCGATGCGTCAAAGACAAATGCCTGTGAGGGATCGAACGACAGGGCGACCTGTTCGGCTTCGGTTGCACTTTCCGCAATCCGACCTTTGATCTCGGCCACGACGTGAATGTCGTCCTTGGTGTAGGTATGCATGTATCCAACACCACCCATCTGCTCGGTCACATCGGGCCGCACGGTGATCTGCGCCCCTGCACCACCAACACTTAGATGTTCCGGGCGAATGCCAACTGTCACGGGATCACCGACTGAGGGCGAGTTCTCGGACAGGGTAAGTGCAACATCGCTTCCGTCCACAGACACATTTGTAATGTTGCCATCAACACCCGTAACCTTGCCGGTCAGAAAATTCATGCGGGGTGACCCGATGAAGCCCGCAACGAACTGATTATCAGGGTCATCATAAAGATGCAGCGGGCTGCCCACCTGTTCGATCTGACCCGCCTGTAGGACGACGATCTTATCGGCCAGTGTCATGGCCTCGACCTGATCGTGGGTAACGTAGATCATTGTTGAATCCAGCCGGTTGTGCAGCCGTGCAATTTCGATCCGCATATGAACGCGAAGTTCAGCATCGAGGTTTGATAGGGGTTCATCGAAAAGGAATACATCAGGCTTGCGCACGATAGACCGCCCGATAGCTACACGCTGACGTTGCCCGCCTGATAATTGACCCGGTTTGCGATCAAGGTAGTCATTCAGTTGCAAATTGCTGGCTGCATCAGCGACACGGCGGTCAATCTCGGCTTGGGGGGTCTTGGAAACCTTCAACCCGTAGCTGATGTTTTCACGTACAGTCATGTGTGGGTAAAGCGCGTAGGTCTGGAACACCATCGAGATACCGCGATCTACAGGTTCAAGGTCAGTGACATCCTTGTCGCCGATCCAAATCTCACCATCGTTTATGTCTTCAAGCCCTGCGATCATCCGAAGCAGCGTGGACTTACCGCAGCCGGATGGGCCGACAAACACGCAGAACTCTTGGTCTTTGATGTGCAGGTCGATGCCGTGGATGACCTCAACAGGGCCATAGGATTTCTTGACGTTCTTGAGAATGACTTCGACCATGGGTTAGGCCCCTTCTTCGGCTGATTTCAGGTGCGCCAATGCGGACGCAAGCATGTCTTTGGGGTCGCCACCGCTCAAGCACTCGATGGCGCAGGTGCCGCCGAAGTTATGGCGCTTCAGCACGGCAAAGGGTGCAGTGAAATCCGTGTGCCCCAACCCCGGCCATGCACGGTTGCTGTCTGCCAGATGCAGGTGCGCGACGTGGGGCATGGCCGCATCTATCGCGGCAGCACTGTCGGCTTCTTCGATATTCATATGGAACAGATCAGCCATGAGTTTCAGCGATCCGTGGCCGATGTGATCGAGCAAATCGACGCCCTGTGCCAAGGTGTTTATCATATGATCCTCGTAGCGGTTGAGAGGCTCGACAAACACTTGGGTGCCAGCCGATGCTGCATGATCTCCCAACTGACCCAACATGTCCGTCAACACTGAACGATCGCCCGTAGCGTCCCGTTCGGGCGTGAAGGGTGGCAAGAAATTCGAGTGCATCCCATAAGACGCTGGCGTGACTGCCCCGTTCGCACCAATCGCACCCGCTACATCAATCAGCGCCTTCATTGTGTCCAAAGCGACTGAACGGCGATCGCCGTCCCACGCCCCGATAAAGGTATCCGTGATGACGCAGATGCTGGGGAAACAGGCACCAGAGGCCACGGCCTTTTCCAGTTCGGGTAAACGTGCGCACAAGCTGGCGGCGTCCATCCCACGAAGTTCGATACCATCGAAACCGATATCTTGTGCCATTGTCCACTGATCCACGATGGGTCTGTCAGGCAGAAGATTTTCCTGCACAGAGAAATGCAATGCCATGACCTTACTCCGTGAAATCGAGGACGACCTGAAGGGCGTCGTTGGGGGTATTGGTAAGAAGGTCGAATGCCGCCTGTGCATCGCTGGCCTTGAAGGTGTGTGAGATCAGCTTGCCAAAATCCACGCGGCCTTCGGCCTGAAGGCGCATGGCCGTTGAGTCCAGACGCATCCGGTCCCAGCGGTGATCGAGGCTGGGGTTCACCCCGCCGATCTGGCTGCAAATCAACTGGATCCGGTTGTGGTGGAATTCTTCGCCCAAGTAGAGGCCTGATGCCTCACCCTGCATAAAGCCGGACACCACAACGCGGCTGTTTACGGCTGTGGACCTTATTGCGTCATTCAAAGCATGAGTGTTGCCCGTAATCTCAATCGTGACATCTGCACCCCGTCCATCCGTGATGGCCTGCACGGCAGTGGCAGCGTCAACTTCTGCACTGTTGATCGTGTGGGACGCACCACTGGCACGGGCGGCCTCAAGACGTGCCGGAAGGCGGTCTATCGCGATCACTTCAGCGCCATTGGCACGGGCAAGCTGTGTGACCATCAGGCCGGGCACACCTTGCCCGAAAGCAGCCACGTATTCCCCGACATGGATGTCAGCGTCGATCACGGCGTTCAGGGCGATACCACCCATCTGGCTGAAAATTCCCGTTTTCAAATCTGTCACACGGTCATCAAGGACACGCGGTGCGGCCCATCTTTGTTCGGCGACATGCATAGACGTATGACCCCATGCGCCCCAGATGTATTGGCCAACAGTGACTTGTGTAACGCCCGCCCCGACTTCAATGATTTCACCCACTTCCTCATACCCGATGGCAGGCATCGGATAGCTCAGGGACGATGCACCCTCTTCAAACAAACGTGTCTCAGGGTTCCAGCGTTTCTTGAGGTAAGGGTTGGACCCCAGATATGCGGTCATTTCGGTTCCGGCAGAAATCCCTGAATAGAGCGTCTTGATGCGCACATCGTGGGTTCCAAGAGGGCGGACCTCTAACGGTGCGCGGCCCAATTTACCGGGTTCTTCGACGGTGACTGTAAACGCTTCACCCATAACTTCGCTAATTGCATTCATGATAGCACCTATTTGACTGCACCGGCTGTCAGCCCTTTGACGAACTGACGCTGGAAGATGAGGTAAACAATGATCACTGGGATCGTGGAGATGGCGACGCCTGCTGCGATCAGGCCGATGTCACGGGTGTATGCCCCTTGGAAGAACATCAGACCGAGCGGGATTGGCCGCATGTCTTCGTCCTGCAAATAAAGCAGAGGCATCAAAAACTCGTTCCATGTCTTCATGAACTGGAACACGATCAGGGTGCTTACAGCGGGTTTGGCCAGCGGCAACATGATGTCCCAAAAGATGCGCAACTCGCTGCTTCCGTCGATCCGCCCTGCTTCGGCCAACTCGTGTGGAAGGTCCTCAAAAAACGACTGCATCAGGAACACTCCGAACGGCAGACCAAACGCAATACCGGGCAAGATCACGGACCAATAGGTGCCGAGCAGACCCATATTCAACAGTTGGTAGTAGAGCGGGATCATGACCGATTGGAACGGCACTGTAAGACCCAATAGGATCGTCAGGAACATGATGCCACGTCCCCAAAACTTAAACCGGCTGATCCCGTAGCCTGCCAGACAGGACAGCACGACAACACCAATTACGGTCGGGATGGTGATGATCACGGAATTGACGAGGTAAGTGCCGAACCGCCCCTGTGTCCACGCCTTCGTTAGGTTAGACCAATCCAATTCTGACGGAAGTGCGAATGGGCTACGCAGGACTTCGTTACTAGGGCGCAATGCGGTCATCCACATCTGCAAGATCGGATAAAGCGCAATAACGGCCATCAGAATCAGAATGAAATACTTGCCTGTTGAGTTGAACAGGCGGCGGCTGGATGCGGTGCGGGCCATTATCAAGCCTCCCCTGCTTTGCGGAACCGCATGGCGGCATAGGCTGCGGACAGCGCGACAACAGACATGATGACCGAAAGAGTCGCCCCATAACCGTATTCACTGTTTCTGAAGGCCACTTCGTAGGTGTAGGTCGCGATGACTTCGGATGAGTTGTTCGGCCCACCACCGGTCATGACCCAAACAACATCAAAGACGTTGAACCCGCCGATCACGGTATAGACGATGACCATCGTCAACACGGGGCGGATTTGCGGGACGATCACATTCTTGAACCGCTGCCACGGGGATGCGCCATCAATGCGGGCGGCATCAACAAGTTCGCTATCGACCTTTTGCAGGCCCGCATAAAGAACCACGATGCAGAACCCCAGATAGGTCCAGATGGCGGTCAGCATGACCGCATAGAGCGCGGTTTCCGTTTCACCGAGCCAACCAATGGCCCATTTGCCAAGGCCAACGTTACGCAAGCCAGTGTTGAGCAAACCGAACAGCGGGTTGTAAATCCAGTTCCAGATCACACCGATCACGACGGGTGAGAGGACCATGGGAAGGAAATAAATGGTGCGAAGAACACCGCCACCTTTCGTCCCCGTCCAAAGCATCACGGAAATAATCAGACCGATGAAGATCGGTGCTGCCGTGCCGAGGATAACCCAAATGATATTGTTCCCAAGGGCCGACCACATCGCACCGTCCTGAACCAACCGGATGTAGTTTGTAAGGCCCGTGAACGTCGGAGACCCCACACCGTTCCACTCGGTCATACTTAGGTAAACCGTGGACAAGAATGGGTAAGCGAAGAAGGCTACGTAAAACAGGAACGCGGGCAAAACGAACCAAAATCCGGCTCTTTGTCGTTTGCTCCCACGACGACTCTGCTGTGCCATGACACACGCTCCTTGAAAATGAATATGGATAAGACCTGTGCGCAGGGCCATGCCATGCGCACAAGCTGGGAGTGTCACCGCACACCAAAGGCGCGGTGACGGACCTTCTTACTCGACAGAAGCAGCCAGTGCTGCCGCTTGTTCTGCTGCTGTGCGATCACCGCCAAGAACAGCTTGGAAGCCATCGAGCATGGTGGTGTTAAACGCATCGGGCGTCAGCACGTCGATGTTGTAGCCCATTGGCACAGTTGCCAGTGCTTCCATTGCAAACGCTGTCAAAGGGGCAATTTCCATGCCAGCCGTATCAACCGCATATGGCGGCACCACGGACATACCCTCGACCCAGTAGCTTGCGTTGGCCGGGTCGAACATGAACTCAAGGAACGCTTGTGCTTCTTCCGGGTGTTCAGTGCCCGCAGATACAAAGTAACCCGATCCCAGACCAGCCGGTGGTAAAGTCGTCATGCCATCTGGTGCTGGCAAGAAGAACCAACCCACATCAAGGCCACTGTCGTTCATCGCCTGAATAAGCCACGTGCCTGTCACCATCATCCCGCCAAGACCGGTTGTGAACAGGTTGATGCTGTCCTCGTAGTTCACAGCGTTGACGGAAGGTGCAAGCAGCCCTGCTTCGTTCATATCAACGAAGAACGGCTCAATTGACGCAACAACACGTGCATCATCCCACGATGCATCGCCTGCAATCATAGCCTCAAGGTCGGACTTGCCGACGATGTTGTTAGCGTAAAGTGAGAAGATGTGGAACGCGGGCCAACCGTCGGCATCACCGAACGCAATCGGCACATTACCCGCCTCTTTGATCGCTTCAGCAACCGCGACGAACTCTTCGTGGGTAGTCGGAACTTCAAGGCCAAGGTCCGCAAACATTTCGCGGTTGTAATAGACGCCAAGGAACTCGACCTCGTTGCCAATACCGTAAGACGTGCCATCAAAACTCGCACGTTCGCGTGTCCACGGATAAACAGCGTCCAGCATTCCGCCATCATACATATCGTCCAATGGCAGCAAGAGACCGGCTTCGGCCAGCGCACCTGCAAATGCAGGGCCTGTGTCATAATACATAACGTCAGGTCCAGTGCCTGCATTCAATGCAGTCTGGATGACGGGGCGCATCTCATCAATGGACTGCACGTCCCGCTCAATCTTGATGCCGGGGTTTGCTTCTTCAAACGCGGCGATGAATGCGTCCATCCCTGTTGTTTGATCTGCGAACGTATCCCAGACGCGAAGTGTTACATCTTCCGCCCAAAGTGGCGCGGCAATTGCACTTAGAAGACCGGCGTATGCCAGTGTTTTCATCGTATTCATGGTGTCCTCCCAATGTGTGACCCGTGGCCTCCAGCCAGAATCACTTCGTTTGTGGTAACGTTACCATGTCGTCACAAATTGAATGTGTCAACGTTGCCATAGGTCTATTTTTCGCGGTTAGGCTGGACCCGTGGAATCCCTGACGATGAGTTCCACATCCAACTCAATCAGCTTTCCGTCCGGTGTTCCGGGCTTTTCCAATTGATCGATCAACAACTTAGCAGCCGTTTCACCAAGGGCCTGTGCAGGAAGCCTAACTGTCGTCAAAAGCGGACTGAGATAGGATGACAATGTGTCGTCAAAACCAATGACCGAAATATCTTCAGGAGACCGAAGACCCGCCGAGCGAATGGCCTGCAACACCCCCGCCGCGATCATGTCACTACTTGCAAGAACCGCTGTCACGGGCGTCCCTGACTGCAAAATAGATGTCATCGCCCGCGCACCGTAACCGGCTCCGGGGATGTGTTCTGCTGATTGGGGTCGGGTGAACTGCACCATTGCGTCATCATACAGACCACGCTTGGTCATCGCGTCGCGATAGGCACCAAAACGCTCAACCTCAACGTAGTCCGCATAGGTGTTTTGCTGTGATCCCGGCTCTTCCCCGATGTAGGCAATCGCAGTGTGGCCAAGGTCCAGCAAATGGCGCATTGCCCGTTCGGCCCCTTGGTAGTTCTTTACAGTGATGCGGTGCCCAACTTCACTGCGCGGGCGTTCAACCTGCACAACCGGCACTCCTGTCTTCATGGCATAGGCCACGTTCTCCGCTGACACCGGCGTCGAGAAAACCAATGCGTCCACCCGCCAATTCAAGAACGTATCAATCCCCCGCCGCTCCGCTTCGGCAGCGCCCTGCATATTATAAGTCAGTGTCGTGTAACCCCTGCCCCGCGCATATTCCTCGACACCACGCGCCACTTTAACAAAGAACGGGTTTGGATCAGTCGAACGAAGAAGATGCCC
>JAHBAO020000392.1 GCA_018500065.2 Octadecabacter sp.
AACCGGTGCACTGTCCAAACTTGTGGATCGTGACAGTTCCGAGGGCTCGCAACTCCTCGACCAACTGCGCGTTGATTCCGGTTATGAAAAGGCGCTGGGTGCCGCGCTGTCCGATGACCTCAAGGCGCCCGCTGTCACGCCTGATATGGGCTCTGGTTGGGTCGCTTTGCCAAGCTATCCGCAGCCGCAAAGCCTGCCTGCTGGTGTCAAAGCGCTGACCAATTTCGTGTCTGTCCCCGAGGTTCTCGTGCGCCGCATGGGGCAGGTCGGTCTGGTCGATGCCGCCGATGGCGCGCGCCTGCAAAAAGACCTCGCGCCGGGGCAACGCCTTGTGTCTATCGGCGGCGACTTGTGGCGTTGGGACGGCTTTCGTGCTGCTGCCGAAGACGCACCTTCTGCCGCGGCCTTGCGCCTAGAACAGATCAACCGTCTTGAGGGCCTGAAAAAGGACCTCAACGATGCAACGGCCAAGGCCGATGGCATGCGCCAAGCCCATGAAATGCTGACCACGCGCCTCGCTGAACTGGCGCAAGCTGACCAAGCCGCCCGCGATGCACGCCGCGCAGCCGATGGTGCTGTTGCCGATGCAAACCGTGCCCTGTCCCGCGCCGAAGCGGACCGCAATTTGGCAGAGGGCAAATTGGAATCCAGTGGTCTTGCCGTATCCCGCCACGAAGAAGAAGCCATGAGCGCGCGCAAGGCACTGAACGAAGCCGAAGCCACCTACAAATCCCTCGGCAACCTCGACGAGGCCCGCAATGAGGTCGAAGACATCAAGATGACCGTCGAAGCCGCGCGCATGACGATGATGTCAAAGCGTTCCAGCTATGACGAGGTCCGTCGCGAAGGTGAAGCCCGCACCAAACGCGGTCAGGAAATCACCAAAGAAGTCAGCGGCTGGAAGCACCGCCTTGAGACAGCCAACAAACGCTCGGCTGAGCTGCAAGAGCGCAAAGAGACATCTGAGGGCGAACTCAAAGAGGCGATGACCGCGCCCGATGAAATTGCCGCCAAGCGCGATGAACTCGCCGATGCCATTGCAGAAGCCGAAAGCCGCCGCAAAGACTCCGCCGATAAGCTCGCCCTGTCGGAAACCGCGCTGCGCGATGCGACAATGGCCGAACGCGATGCGGAACGCACCGCATCCGAGGCCCGTGAAGCCCGCGCGCGTTCAGAAGCCCGCGCCGACGCCGCCAAAGAAACCACGCAATACGCTGTTGAGCGTATCTTTGAAGCGCAAGAAACCACGCCAGAAAAGCTTCTGGAACAACTTGATGTTGATCCCGACAAAATGCCGTCCTCAGACGGTATTGAAAACGATGTGAACCGCCTGAAACGTCAGCGCGATGCGCTGGGTGCAGTGAACCTACGCGCCGAAGAAGACGCCAAGGAAGTGCAGGAAGAACACGATCTGTTGGTCAAAGAAAAGACCGACCTTGAGGACGCAATTCGCGCCCTGCGCACGGGCATCGCCTCCCTCAACAAAGAAGGCCGCGAACGCCTGCTGACCGCGTTTGAACAAGTGAATGAGTCCTTTGGAACTCTGTTCAAACACCTGTTTGGCGGCGGTGAAGCCAAGCTGGTTCTGGTGGAATCCGATGACCCCCTTGAAGCGGGTCTCGAGATCATGTGCCAACCACCCGGCAAGAAGCTCAGCACGCTGTCGCTGCTGTCTGGTGGTGAGCAAACCCTGACCGCAATGGCGCTTATTTTCGCGGTCTTCCGCGCCAATCCCGCGCCAATCTGTGTGCTGGACGAGGTCGACGCGCCGCTGGATGACGCCAACGTTACGCGTTTCTGTGACCTGCTTGATGAAATGACACGCCGCACCAATACGCGCTTCCTGATCATCACGCACCACGCCGTCACCATGTCACGCATGGATCGTTTGTTCGGTGTGACGATGGGGGAACAAGGCGTCAGTCAGCTTGTCTCAGTCGACCTCAAGGCAGCAACAACACTCGTCGCTTAAGCCTTTCAAAGTGCGTTCAGCAGCGCTGCAGTCGGCCAGGCATCCGCAGGCATTCCCACCCGCATTTGCTCCGCCTGAATAGCAATCCGCGTGCGTGCACCCAAAATACCGTCAGCCCCACCAACATCATGCCCGCGCGCCTGCAATTTTTGCTGCAACACCCTAATCTGATCACCCGATAACCCCGCATCCGGATTGCCCGCATTGTAAACAGGTGCACCCTGCAGCCGCGTCCCAAAATAGGCCGCAGTCAGCACATACACGAACGACTGGTTCCACTCGAAATAGACATCGAAATTCGGATAGGCGAGGAACGCAGGCCCCTTGCGACCCATCGGCAAAATCAATGATGCTGGCAAATCCGCCAACGCCCCGTCGCGCGCAGAAACCCCCATCGCGGCCCAATCTGACGCAGGGCGCTTCGTCTCAATTCCTGAAAGCGCCCAATCCATTTCGCTCGGCACGCTCACCTCTTGCAACCACGGTTGGTTTGGCTGCCACCCAAGGGACGCCAAAACCGACGCCCCAGACAGCAGCGCATCCGGCGCTGATGTTTTCAGGCTCACATGCCCGTCCCCATCGCCATCACGTCCGTTCTCGATGATGTCACCAGGCAACATCTGCACCATGCCAATCTCGCCCGCCCAAGCGCCTGTCGTGCGGGCAGGGTCAAAATTACCGCGCGCAAACAGCTCCATCGCCGCGAAAACCTGCGGGCGGAACAACTCAGGGCGACGGCAATCATGCGCCAATGTCACCAACGCATTGCGCGTGTTGAACTCCCCCTGAACCGCACCGAAATCCGTTTCGAACGCCCAGAACGCCAGCAGCACACCCCGCGGAATGCCGAACTCCGCATCAATGCGATCAAATATGGCATCTTGTCGTTGCGCCTGATTTCGCCCGCTCTGAATCCGGTTGTTTGAGATCAGGCGCCGCGAAAAGTCGATAAAATCGCGCTGGAAAA
>JAHBAO020000072.1 GCA_018500065.2 Octadecabacter sp.
GCAAAGCAATCTTCGCCCTGCGTGCTTTCGCGCGGCAACATATCAATCAGGGCTTCACCACAGGCCAGAATCATAACGTGTCCTTCTCGTTTGGCGCGCTTCTATCACTGACTGTTAGCGATAACAAACCCGATGCAACCAGCGATGATCAAACCAAAGAAAACAGCAATCGCGATCTTGATGGCAGAGAAGGGACGCTCGCCTTGAACACGGCCCGTGCGCCCGTTCACCACAAAGCGATAGGTGCGCCCGCGGTACTTATAAGCAGCCATCCAGACCGGCAGCAGCACGTGCTTGAACGTCAGCGTGCCGATTTTGGTATCCAAGCTTGAGACCTGTTGCGCATCGCCGCCAATGTCGAATTTCACATCACGGTGGATGACGCGGTCCATATAATGGCGGGCCTCGACGAAGGCGTCTTCCAACTCGATTGAATAGCCTTCAGCGCGAAAACCCGCCAGGTATTCAGGCTGATACGGTTCCATCGCAGAGAGATCCCACGGCTCAAGCGCATCGGTGTATGTCTTGGGCAGGGACTTAGACCCCAGCACCAACACGTCATCAAAAAACCGCGCGACACGGCCCGAAACGCCGCGCCAACGTGTCTTTCGCACGCGAACCTGTTCGCGCTTGCCATTGCGGGTAACGGTTTTGGTTTCGTAATAATGCGTCCCGCGCTGGCCTGTGTATTGGGATTTGGTGTCGGCATCAAAGGTCCAGTAGGGGACATAGATACCCGACATTGTGCGCCCCTTGCGCGCGTATTCTTTCAGACCGTTCGGGGCAAACCACAGGCTGCCCAGCCAGTCTGTCATCTTTGTGCGCGCGGCACGTTCATCTAGCGCGAAGGGCAGCAGTCCTTTGGGTTTGATATGGCGATGCAGGCCCGTGTCGGTGACAACGGGTGTGGCGCAAAACGGGCATTCGGTGGAATGGACGCTTTCGTCAAATTCGGTTTGGGCGCCGCAATTGGGGCAGGACACAACGCGGGTTTCTTCGATTTCGTCAGCGGGCATGTCGCCTGAGACGGCATTGCGGAAATCGAATTCTTGCAAAGCCGCGCCGCGCCACATCCCATCCCCGATCACATCGGTGTTGCCACAGTGGTCACAGATCAGTTGGTTCTCGCCGGGATCAAACCGCAGGTCAGCGCCGCATTGATCACACGGAAAGCGGTGCTCATCAGCAGGTCTGGGTTGGTCTTCCAAATACGTGTCGGACATTAGGGTACTTTATTCATGGATGGTGGCGGTCATTCAGGGCGCAACATGCGCATCAAAGTACCGTCTTTCTTGCCGAATTGATGCCAGATGGCCATTGCTGCGTGACCAAGTGCTGCCAACATCAGACCTTTCGCGGCGATTTCATGCAGGTCGGACAAATTGCGAACGCCCCCAAACCACGTGGCGGCCCCCAGCAGCGGCACAATAATAACCAACGCATAGATAAGGCGATGGCCCCAAGTGGCGGCCAGTTTCGCCATCTCGGTGCCTTGAGGTTCCGGCGCACCTCGACGACGACGCAGGATCAGCCGAGCAACAATCATAAGAAATGCCAGCGCCCCCGCTACGGTGTGAACGGTTGGAAACGGGCCCTCGTTGGCCCGCCACGCTGCTTTTGCAACGTCTTCCATACCTTCATGGGTAAACCACGCGACCAAAACGGCGACCACCGTGAGCCAGTGAAGGATGATCTGCGTGCGTGAGTATCCGGAGCGCGTGGTCATGGTGTGCTTTTCCTTATGCCTGTGGCGGAGGCGGCGGCGATACGGTGAACAGCTGTGCCAACTCGTGGACCTCATCTGCGGTTTTCCAACCGTCTTGGCCTTGGGTCCAGACAAAGGTTTCGCGGGTCAACGCGCCTTCGGCCGCCATGCGCCCGAGGGAGGCTTTTGAGAATGGCCCTTTGGTGTTTTTACCGTCGGCAATGTGCCAGACGCGTTCAACAGGTGGCGGAGGCGGTGTTTGCGTCATTTCACCTGCACCACCTGTATTTACGCCGCCGCCGTTCACCCAAGGGTTCGCCATTTGGCTGGCCATCGCCATGCCCATACCAGCGCCCAAGCCGGCCCCCATCGCGCCAGAGGCTTCGCCGCCTTTGCGCAGAGCTTCTGCGGCGGCGTATTGCATGTGGGCGTTCAAATCACCGGTCAGGCCACGGGATGTCCGTGTGTCTAATGCAGCCTCGACCGCGGGTGGTAGACTGATGTTTTCAATATACAATTCAGGAATGCTGATGCCGTAGCCTGCAACCGTGTCTGCAATCGCACCGGCGATCAGTTTGCCCAAATCAGCGGTGTTTGCCGCCATATCGAGGACCGGAATACCAGATGCCGCAATCGTGCGCGTGAACGCCTGAACGATGATGTTGCGGATCTGGAAGCTGATCTCGTCCATCGTGAATTCGCCATCTGTGCCAACGATTTCGCGCAGGAACGTGGCAGGGTCCGTGACCTTCACAGAATACGTCCCGAATGCGCGAATGCGGGTCGGGCCGAACTCGGGGTCACGCAGCATGATCGGGTTTTTCGTGCCCCATTTCAGATCGTTGAACCGCGTGGTGTTGACGTAGTAGATTTCCGATTTGAACGGCGATTTGAACCCGTGGTCCCAATGCTGCAGCGTCGTCATGATCGGCATGTTGTTGGTCTCGAGCATATAAAGGCCCGGCGTGAACACATCCGCCAACTGGCCTTCGTGCACGAATACAGCCGCTTGGCCTTCGCGGACCGTCAGCTTGGCACCATACTTGATCTCATGGGCTTCACGTTCAAACCGCCACACCATCGTGTCGCGCGTGTCGTCTGTCCAATGAATGACGTCAATAAATTCGCCAGTGAGAAAATCGAGAATGCCCATGTCGGGTCTCCTTAGTCAGATGTGTTCAGTATTCAGTCAGGCGGCTAATGGCACAGCCAACCGAGCGGCATTCGGTGATGCGGGCTTGCAAGAAGTCCGCGCGTGCGCGAGTTACGCTGAGGGCGCAATCGACGTTTACGGTGGTTGGGCCAACCATACAGCTGCGGTCTCGGTATGCGAGCCAGTTGCGCTGTGCCTGTCGAAGCGTCGCAAAATCGCCCGCGCTTAGTATTGATCGCATCGTTCTGTAATTGTCGCCCATGCGGGTATCTTCACCGATATAAATCTTGGAAAAACAATAGACGCTGTCAAACCCGGTCAGGTTCGGTTGATCGCAATTATCAGCCTTTGCCGCCATAGGCAGGGCCAGCGTTATGGCCAAAATTACAAGTCTCATTTCAAATCGCATGGCATTAAACCTTTTCAATAATCAAACTGGGCCGCTGTTCGTCAGCTCGGTCGCGATCACACGTGCGATGGGCGTGGCTTGCGCGGCGTCCATGCCTGTTTGCAGGCGATCATCATAAAGCATTTTGAGCAGCAGTTCATCATGGGTGGTCAGTAGGCCAAATTCTTCGTCGTCGTTAAAGATGCTTGGGCGGGCTTGCGGGCTGTCGTTGGCGAGGCCCAATCCTTGCGCCAGTTCTTCATGGATACAGGCAAGGCGCATCAGGTCTGGATGTTCGCCGCGAATGAGGGCCACGGCCTGTGAATACTGTGGCCTGCCGTCCTGCGAAAACGCCAACACCAGACAAAGCGTGTCGCGTGGGACGTTCAGGAAGGCACCAACGCTGGCGTCATCAATGCCGGGAACGAGGGTGCGTAGGTCGCTCTCAAAGCCCAAACGGTCGTCCTCATTGAGGATCAGCACGTGAAAATTCGGGTCCGTGTCGC
>JAHBAO020000361.1 GCA_018500065.2 Octadecabacter sp.
ACTCGGCGGCAGTTCGCATGGCAACAGGTCCGGTTTCATGTGTCAGTCGTCCAAGGTCATAGTCATGAAACACCATTGGTACGCCGTCCTTTGACGGCTGTATGTCGATTTCAATGCCATACCCGGCCGCAACAGCGCCACGAATTGCCGACATGGAATTTTCAGCCATCGTTTCATCGTGGAGTGCGCGGTGCGTAAAAGGTTGCGCAAAGAAGGAGGCAGGAAGGGTCATGCGATTTCAAAAATTGCTTCGATCTCAACGGCGACTCCAAAAGGCAGCGACGCTGCTGATACAGCGCTGCGCGAATGGCGGCCCTTATCGCCCAATGCTTCAACCATAAAGTCCGAACAACCGTTGATGACTTTAGGCTGGTCGCCAAAATCAGGCGTGGAATTCACGAACCCGACCAGCTTTACAACCCGCACGAGCCGATCAATATCGCCATCACATCCTGCCTTTAGTTGCGCAAGAAGGCTAATGGCGCAGCATTTCGCCGCGGCCGCACCTTCGTCGGCTGTCATCGTTTCGCCAAGCTTGCCAGTTATAAATCCATCCGCATCGGCAGAAATCTGGCCGGATACAAACAGCAGGTTGCCGGTCTTGACCCAAGGAACATAGTTGGCGGCTGGGGCAGGGGCATCAGGCAGTGTAACGCCGAGCTCTTTCAGGCGGGATTCAATCGACATGGTTGTTCTCCTGTTTTGGTTTTGCCCGACGCTAGCCGTCTGCGTAGGTGCGCGCAATGTGCTCCGACAACGCCTGCGCGATGCCCTGCGCCTGTCTTGAGGCCGAGCTTAGCGCACTGATTTCGGGCATTGGCGCGCTTTCGCCCTCCGTTTCGCGGGCAGGTAGCGATCTGTTGCCTAGTAAACACCTGTTTAATGGCGTATTTGCTGCAACAGTGAATATCATGTTCGTGCACTACTAATTTTAATTCATTAAGCTATTATCGCTCACTCATTTCAAAGACTGCCACAGGTTTTACATTGTCCTATTCTATTCTGAACAAATTGCGCACCGGATGCGTTTTACTCGCCGCTTTAGCGTTGCCTGCCTGTGCCGTTCAGCAACCAGGCACAGATTTCAACGATCCGTTCGAAGAAACCAACCGCAGCATCCATGCCTTCAACAAAGGCATTGACCGCGCGTTCTTGCGTCCCGCAGGGCAAGTTTCGGCGGCGCTGCCTGAAGAAATCACCGGCCCTGTCGCAAATTTCGCTGACAATGTCGGCCTTCCGGGGATGGTCGCCAATGGGGTGCTGCAAGGCGACATAGGCGGAACCGCAACAAATACCATGCGCTTCTTGATCAACACGACAGTCGGTATCGGTGGTCTTTTCGATCCCGCAGGTGCCATTGGCCTTGGCGAAGAATCTACTGATTTTGGTGAGACGCTCTCGGTCTGGGGCGTTCCAGAGGGCGCTTATGTCGAACTGCCTGTGTTCGGTCCGTCAACGCAGCGCGACATGGTCGGGATTATCGTCGATATGGTGTTCGACCCGCTTGATCACGTTGGGACATCACCACAAATTGACTACGGAACGGGCGCCCGTGTGGCCGGATTGGCTATTTCGCGTGGTACATTTATGGATACATTCGACAGCGTCCTGTATGACAGTGCCGACAGCTACGCGCAGGCGCGGCTTGCATATTTGCAAAACCGTCGGTTCGCATTAGGTGAAGAACCACCCGTTGGCGAAGACATTGACCCCTTCTCAGATGAACTGAGCCTTGAAGGATTTGAGTGATGACGAACCAAACATTTTCCCGTCGTAAAATTATGGGCCTTGGTGGCGCAGGTGCCTTGGCAGCATTACCGCTGCCCAGCTTTGCGCTGTCCAGTGGTCAGGCCGAAGGGCTGGTGAACTCCGCAGTGGCCGACATCAACGGCGTTATTCAATCCGGCGCGTCGGTTAACTCGATGATCCGCAGCTTCAAGGGCATCTTCGATCGCTACTCGGACACGTCCTATGTCGCAGCCTATGCGCTGGGCAACGATGGACGTTCCGCATCCAATGCACAGAAAAGCGCCTTCGCAGATGCGTTCGGCAATTACCTCGCAGACAAGTACGGCCGCCGCTTTAACGAATTCGCTGGTGGGCAAATTCAGCTCCAAGGGTCGCGCACGGTGAACAGCTACATCGAAGTACGCACCCTTGCGGTGCTGCGTAACCAGTCGCCGTTTCAGGTGGATTTCCACGTGTCTGACCGCCCGGGTCGTCCTGTGTTCTTCAACCTGATCATCGAAGGCATCAACATGCTGTTGTCCGAACGCGCTGAAATCGGTGCGATGCTGGATGCACGCGGCGGCAACCTCGACACGCTTATCCGCGATCTAAGCTAATGGGCCGCCGTTTCGCCTCCGTGCTTGTGTTCCTGCTGGTTCCGACACTGGCTGTCGCAACGCCTTATGACGGAACGTACCGTCAGAATGCCAACTCGGAATGCTTACTCGTTGGGGCGGATGGTGGTTCGCTTAAGATCGACGATGGCATCTTTTACGGCGTCGAAATGGAATGCCGCATGACGCGCCCCGTTACCGTCGTCAGCATGGATGCGACCCTTTATACGATGCGGTGTTCTGGCAATGATCAAATCTGGACCGAACGTGCAATGGTCATGAATGACGCCGAAGTCGACGGCGGCATCATCATGATTTGGGATGGCTACGCCTTCCGCTATTCGCGCTGCGACGAACCTACCGAATAATCAGCCTCCGCTGTCTTGCAACTCGCGCAGAAGATCATTGATGATCGTGTCTGCTTCTTGGGGCGTAT
>JAHBAO020000217.1 GCA_018500065.2 Octadecabacter sp.
CGATGCGTCTTTCGGCATGTTTGGGGCTGGCGTGGAATATGCCAGCGTTGTCTTCATGATGCTCGCAGCGTTGCCGTTTGTGCGCTACGTCCAACTGATTTCGGGGGGCGGGGCGACGCCGCTGTTCAAGGACAGCCAGATCCGTACGTTCTTTATTGTCGCCATAACATTGGTCGCAGTGCTGTCCCTCTGGCAGTGGGCCCAAAGTGATCGCATGAACGAAACGGCCTTTCGCCAATCGTTGTTTAATGTCGTCTCGATCCTGACAGGCACCGGATATGCGAGCGCCGATTACATGCAGTGGGGGCCATTCGCCGTTACGATGTTTTTCTTCATTGGCCTGATCGGGGGCTGCGCGGGATCAACGGCGTGCAGCGTGAAAATTTTCCGCTACCAACTGCTGTTCACGTCCATCAAAGCGCAAATCAGGCGCATTCACTCGCCGCACGGGATATTCACGCCGCGCTATCAGGGCCGCGCGGTTGGCGACGACGTTTTGAACTCGGTTATGGCGTTCTTTGTCGCGTTTATGGTGGCGATTGGTGTGGTTGGCGTTGCGCTGGCGTTTACGGGGCTGGACTTCATCACCTCAATTTCAGGCGCGGCCACCGCACTGGCAAACGTCGGTCCGGGGCTTGGCAATGAGATCGGCCCAGCAGGAAGCTTCGCGGGCCTGAACGACACCGCAAAATGGATACTCGCAATCGCGATGCTGGTTGGCCGGCTTGAGATCATGGCCGTCTTCACCATCATCAGCTGGCACTTTTGGAGAGACTGATCATGACGACACGACCATTGGGCGCGCAAATTTCGCATATGTTGAAGGACCGCGGCGTTGATGTGATTTTCGGCATTCCGGGGGTGCACAATCAAGAAATGTATCGCGGTATCGAAGAGGCGGGCATCACCCATGTCCTAGCGCGCCACGAACAGGGCGCGGGCTTTATGGCGGATGGCTATGCCCGTGCGACGGGTGGCTTTGGGGTGTGCTACGTCATTACCGGGCCGGGGCTGTGCAATACCATGACGCCGCTTGGTCAGGCGTATTCTGACAGTGTTTCGGTTCTGTGCTTGTCCAGTTGTCTGGATGATGTCGTGGGCCGCAAAGGGCAATTGCACCAGATGAAAGACCAAGTCGGTGCGGCGGCAACCGTGTGTGACTGGTCCGAAACGGCGGCGGATGCAAAAACGGCGTATCGCTTGATTGATCGCGCTTTGAGGGACTTTTCAGTGGGTGACCCACGGCCCAAAAATATAAGTGTGCCGATTGCGGCGCTACAAGGAATGGCAGAGCCGCATAAAGCAGCACCATATGGAGAAGGGCGGTTGCATCCTGATCCCAAAGACGTCGCGATCACAGCCAATGAACTGCGCAATGCCAAGAAACCGATGATTATCTTTGGCGGTGGCGCCAAAGGTTTGGCGGACCTGAACACCGAGACGGGTTCAAACCGGATTGCCCCGTTGCTGAGCCGCATCGCGCCCGCGACGTTCTGCACGTTTGCCGGACGTGGGATTGTCCCGCTCGAATATCCTTTGCACTTTGGTCCGTTCTTGACCCGCCCTGACAGCACGCGCGTCATTGGCGAAGCTGATCTTGTTGTCGTCATCGGCTCGCAACTCGCCGAGGTTGATATCTGGCGGGAACACCTTGGCCACAGCGCCAAGATGATCCGCGTTGATACCAGCCAAGAGGCGCTAACGACCGACATGGACGCCTATTTCAACATCCGCGCCGATAGTTCGGCCTTTGTTGATGCGCTTTTGGTTGAACTTGGTGAAACGGCGCAGCCATCTGATTGGTCTGCGGCTGATATCGCCAAATCCCGCAGTAAATGGCGCAGCGAAGTGGATGCGGAGTTCCCAAATATCCTGCCCATTATGGACGCTCTGCGCGACGCAATGCCTGACGACGCGATGATTTATTCGGACATGACCCAATTCGCCTATGCCGCGAAAGAATGTTGGGACATGGGCCGTGCGGGGCATTGGCACCACCCATCCGGCTTTGGCACCCTGGGCTATGCGCTGCCCGCATCGATTGGTGGGGCAGTTGCGCGGCGCGGTAAACCAACGCTTTGCATACATGGCGACTACGGCATCCAATACACAATTGCCGAACTCGCCACAGCTGTTGAGCTGTGCTTACCGCTGCCGATTATCCTTTGGGACAATGGTAAGCTGGGGGCGATTGAGGACAGCATGATTGCAGCGCAAATTGCGCCCAATTCAGTGATCCAACGCAATCCGGATTTCATAGCGCTCGCCACGGCCTACGGCGCAGAAGCCGTGCAACCCGCAACGCTGGCCGACATAGCCCCAGCGCTTACTGCGGCGCTAAAGGCGGATGTTCCCACGATTATCCGGCTGACACCCGCGCTGGCCCGCTAGCGCCACGAACCGGCAAGGAAATCGCCGACCCGCGCCGTTCCGGTCGCGTCTTGGCGTGGGGTGGCAGTGCTTAGTCGCTCCAGCAGCTCACAAGGACGGCCATGTCTGCGGCCATCAATGTCAGCGCCTCTGGCGTCATGTAGGCCACGGAATCCGTGGTTGCGACATCAATCCCCGCACCCGATATAGATGAGATGATTTGATCCGCATCGACGGAGAACGACACGTCCGGCGGCAACGACTGCCCGTTGGTCTGCCCTTTTGGCAACAACATCCCCAGCACCGCGCCACCGTTGTCATAAACCGGGCCGCCCGCATCACCGGGTTGCGCAAAGATTGACAGGCGTTTGACTTCGTCTTCGCCGTTCAACCCGCGAATGTCGGCCAATGTACCAAATGTCAGCGCAGGTGTCGTCAGCACGCCACCGTAAGGGAAACCCGCCACAGCGACTTCGGCCTGCAAACGCGGCACACCTGTTTGAAATTCCGCAACCGCAGGGGGGGCAAGGCGCGTGGTCGGGCGTAGAACCGCAAGACCCAGCTTTGCATCCTGATGCACGACCGTCGCGTCATGTTCCATGCCCAACGTGATCGACGTACATTCGCCAATGGCTTCGATCGTTGTCAGGACTTCGCCGGACCGGTTGATATAAAAACCGGAGCGATCACGGATCGGTTTGCGCACGGCAAGACCTGCCACAAGATCAATCGCCTGATCTTCATCAGGGCGGGCAATAGCAGGGTCCAGAACGCCATCAATCGTTGCAAAGCTTGCTTGCATTTCTGCCAGCACGCGGCGGCGTCGCTCATCATCGCCCGCAGGCCAAACAAGTGTGAAGCCTTTGATTTCGTTATTTTCTAGTACCACGGACGTGAAGGAATGAAGATCATCATCAAAGCCTTCGATTTCAAACCCGCGGTCACGACGGGACCGTTCACCGGTTGGTGGAATGATCGCCAGTGTTTGCAAGATTTCGTACAGACCGAACATGCGTGTCTGGTCGCCCGGCTGCGAGATCAGCAAGACCTGCGCCGCAACATCACCTGACGGATCAAAGCGTGCGAAGGGCGGTTCGTATTCTGCAAATCGCACGACGCCCGTCGGGATTTGAATTTCGATGCCGGAGGCATCATCGCGCACGAGCTGCAGGCCCATGCCGTCCAGAATAGAATTATACGCACTCAACAGTTCGGCACGTTGGCCTGTTGTTAGGACGCCCGTGGGCTCGTGGTTGTTGGCTTCTTGCCATGCGACCATCGAACGTCGCGTGCCACGGCCAAAGGCGCCATCAATCGCACTGTCATAAAAACCGGCCCATTGGAGGGCCGTTTGCAGCAAACGCTTTTGGTCTCCCTCAAGGGCTTGTTCGCTGACTTGGGCTTCACGGTAGGTTTCATCAGGTGTCGGGATTGGGTTTGGCTCAGGAATTGGTTCAGGTTCCACAATCGCAACAGGGGTGTCGGTTACGGTCGGCGTGTCTAGGGTCGGCGTAGCAACATCCACAGGCGCAACAGGTGCAGTCACACCAACCGGCCAGAACTGCGTGCGAAACCGTCCACCATCCACTATGTAGCTATCGCTTGGGATAACACCCGCGCGGCGCAGCTGGCTTAACTGGGTGTCAGCATCGCCAGCTGCATAAGGTCCAAGCGCAATCCCGTACCATCCGCCGGGCAGGGCGAACCCTGTAACATCCGGCACGCCTGCGGCCGCGTAGCCGCGTGCGGCGTTTTGTGCGTCTGTCAATGTACGTTGCGCCTCAATCTGAATCCAAACGCTTTGTTGGGCCGCCGCCGGAAGCGCCATGAAAATACTGATGATAAGTGCGGAAAAAATACGAAGCATGGCTGTGAAAACGTCCCTAAAGTGTCTGGCGACTGCAAACCCAACCGCGCGTCCCGCGCTTTTTAACACTCTTGTTCCAAAGCGCACGTGCAAACTGGTCGCAGAGAGCAAAAATTTACCGGTTTGCAAGGGGATCACGGGGATTTGCGCACATTGACCCTCGCTCCGCAGCAACTTATGCAAGCGCCAGCAATCCATGAGGGTCCAATGGCCGATACACCGCGCAGTTTCCAAGAGATTATCCTTCGACTTCAGTCCTACTGGGCTGCCAACGGCTGTGCGTTGATGCAGCCTTACGACATGGAGGTGGGTGCAGGCACGTTTCACCCCGCCACCACGCTGCGTTCTTTAGGTGATGTGCCGTGGGCCGCGGCCTATGTGCAGCCTTCGCGCCGCCCGACGGATGGGCGCTATGGTGAGAACCCGAACCGTTTGCAGCACTACTACCAGTTCCAAGCGCTGATTAAGCCAAGCCCGCCCAATTTACAGGACCTGTATCTTGGATCATTGGAAGCCATTGGTGTCGACATGGAATTGCATGACATCCGCTTCGTTGAGGACGACTGGGAAAGCCCGACGCTGGGGGCGTCCGGCCTTGGCTGGGAAGTCTGGTGTGATGGTATGGAAGTGTCGCAATTCACCTATTTCCAACAGGTTTGCGGCCATGATTGCCACCCTGTTTCGGGGGAGCTGACGTACGGTCTGGAACGTCTTGCGATGTATGTGCTGGGCGTTGATCACGTGATGGACATGCCGTTCAACGCCCCAGATGCGCCGATTGCGTTGACTTACGGGGATGTGTTCAAGCAGGCGGAACAGGAATACTCGCGCTTCAACTTCGATATCGCGGATACCGATATTCTGCTGAAGCATTTTGAAGATGCGGAGCGCGAATGCGCTGCAATTCTAAGCCACGAACATATTGACCCGAAGAATGGCAATAAAATCGTCATGGCGCAGCCGGCCTATGATCAATGCATCAAGGCCAGTCACCTATTTAACCTGCTTGATGCACGCGGCGTGATTTCGGTTACGGAACGCCAAGCCTACATCGGGCGTGTGCGCGCGTTGTCCAAACTGTGCGCTGATGCATTCTTGCAGACTGCTGCTGGTGGCTTCAAGGAGGCAAGCGCATGAACGCGACACGTTTGGCGATCGTTTTCATCCTTGGCTCCGGCTTTTTGGCAGGCGCCGGGATGCTCTATTTGCAGAACTACGCCGGCTGGGCCGAGCTTGATGGGGCGCAGGTTGGAGAAATCCAATTACAGACCGTTGCGACAGGCGATCTTGAGGCGATTCTAGCAGAAAATGTAAAGGGCCTCGATACGGTTGAAGAGGGCGTTCGCCTGTCCGGAGACCTGTCGTTTCGCGCCTGCTTCACCACGCCCCAAAGCATCGCCATGCTGAGCGAGACCTATGTGATTGCCGACAATGCAGAGCCGCTGACCTCGCCCCGTTGGTTCGAGTGCTACGAGGCGCGTGAGGTTGGTCTGGCGTTGGAGAACGACGAGGCCGTGGCGTTTCGGGGCGAAGAGAATATCGCCTATGGGGTCGACCGGATGGTTGCCATTCTGCCAGACGGCCGCGGTTTCGTCTGGCACCAGCTTAACCCGTGCGGGGAGGCCGTTTTTGCCGGCGACAATACCCCCGAAGACTGCCCAGAACCGCCGGAGGATTTTTAAATGCCTGACATGTTGATCGAACTTTTCTCGGAAGAAATTCCTGCGCGGATGCAAGCCAAAGCCGCCGCTGATTTACAGAAATTGGTGACCGACGGTTTGGTCGAGGCGGGCCTGACATATGCAGGCGCTGGCGCATTTTCCACGCCCCGTCGTTTGGCGCTGTCCGTCGAAGGCCTAAGTGCGGAAAGCCCCGACACCCGTGAAGAACGTAAGGGCCCAAAAGTTGGCGCGCCAGATGGCGCGATTGACGGGTTCTGCCGTGGTGCAGGCGTGTCGCGCGACAGCCTTGAAGCACGTGATACAGGCAAGGGTGAAGTCTACTTTGCCGTGATCGAAAAGAAGGGCCGCGCGGCGTCAGAAATCATCGCGGAAGTGCTTGAAAATGCGATCCGTAATTTCCCGTGGCCCAAGTCGATGCGCTGGGGGGCTGGTGCGTTGAAATGGGTGCGTCCGCTGCATTCGATTGTTTGTATTCTCAGCGATGAGGCTGGCGCGGAAGTCGTGCCGATGTCTGTTGATGGCATTGCCGCGGGCAACACAACGCACGGCCACCGCTTCATGGCGCCGGATGCGTTTTCTGTAACCTCTTTCGAGGATTACGAGGCGAAGCTAAAGCGTGCCAATGTTATTTTACGCGCCGATGAACGTGCTGATATGATCTGGTCCGAGGCGTCAAATCAGGCGTTCGCAGCGGGTTTGGAATTGGTCGAAGACAAAGGTCTTTTGGCTGAGGTTTCGGGCCTCGTTGAATGGCCTGTCGTGCTGATGGGCACCATCGCGGATGACTTTTTGTCGCTGCCGCCCGAGGTGCTGACGGCGTCGATGCGCGAGCATCAAAAATTCTTTTCGGTGAAAGATAAAACCGGCCAAGTCGTGCGTTTTGTCACCGTGGCGAACCGCGAAACTTCGGACCAAGGTAAGACCATTTTGGCGGGCAATCAGAAGGTACTGTTTGCGCGTTTGTCTGACGCGAAGTTCTTCTGGGAAAACGATTTGCGCGTTGCCAAAGCGGGCGGCCAAGATTGGCTCGATTCACTGGCTAATGTGACGTTCCACAACAAGCTTGGCACGGTTGCCGAACTGGTGGGTCGCATGGCCGCACTTGCAGGCGAAATCGCGCCGCTGGTCGATGCTGATGCGGATGAAGCGGCAGAGGCTGCGACGTTTGCCAAGGCCGATCTGAGTTCCGAAATGATCTATGAATTCCCCGACCTGCAAGGGTTAATGGGGCGCTATTATGCCAAGGAAGCGGGCAAGTCTGACGCCGTGGCATTGGCCGCGCAGGAACACTATTCGCCACTCGGCCCATCTGATGACGTGCCAAACGCGCCTGTGTCTGTTGCTGTCGCGTTGGCCGAAAAGATCGACAAGCTGACAGGCTTCTGGGCGATTGATGAAAAGCCGACAGGGTCAAAAGACCCATTCGCGCTGCGCCGTGCGGCGTTGGGGGTTATTCGGTTGGTGTTGGAGAATGGACTGACGATAAAGCTCGACCGCTTTATTGACGCACAGTTGGTTCGTCAGAAAGTAAAGGTTTTCGACTCGCTGACTAATGACGAGGTCGCTGAGCTGTTGGAAGAGATTGCCAAACATGGCGTTTTCGGTGCCGCGTTCACAACGGTGAAGGAACACTGGACAGATCAAGATGTATCCCCGTCTCAAGGGTTTAACGACCTTGGCGACGCGGTGCCTGATTTGTCGGTAGACCTCCTCTCTTTCTTTCACGACCGCCTTAAGGTCTACCTGAAAGACGAAGGCGTTTCCCACGATGTCATCGATGCGTCCCTTGCAATGCCGGGCAATGATGATCTCCTCCTCCTCGTGAACCGTGCCAAAGCGCTGGCGGCGTTCCTGAAAACCGATGACGGTGAAAACCTGATCCAAGGGTTCAAGCGCGCCAACAACATCCTGTCCCAAGCGGAAGAAAAAGACGGGGTTGAGTATTCCTTCGGCGCCGATGTGAAGTTCGCGGAAACCGACGAGGAAAAAGCGCTGTTCAAAGCACTCGATGCCGCGGACGCAAAGATCGCACCAGCGATGGAAGCCGAGGATTTCGCCACAGCGATGTCGGCGATGGCGGACCTGCGCGCGCCGATTGATGCGTTTTTCGATGCGGTTCAGATCAACGCGGACACCGAAGTATTGCGCCGCAACCGTCTAAATATGCTGCACCGTATTCGCACAATTTGCCTGAGCGTTGCGGATTTACGTAAACTCGAGGGGTAAGGACTTAGAAAGGTTCTACTTGCCCTGTGAGGGGACCGCACTATGGTGTCCGCAAAGGGGATGCCGCAGTGCAGAAAGTCATCACGCTCAAAGATATGTGTCACGTCACCAAAACCGCGCCGATGGCGAGCGAGGTTCATGGTGGGCGGGCGAAATGCCTGCAACGTCTGATCCGGTTGGACATGCCCGTTCCGACGACAGTGGCGCTTTCGTTTGATGCAGTGCGCGCGATTGCAGGGGGGGCTGCGGCAGATTTACCGCAAATTCTGCGCCATTTCGGGGACAATCCGTTGTTGTCGGTGCGCCCAAGCAGCATGGACCCTGATTGGGGTGGACCGATTGCCATTCTCAACATCGGGCTGAATGATGCCAAGCACGCTGAGCTATGTGAAACATTGGGCGAAGAAGTCGCGACGCGACTGTATATGCAATATATTCAGACCTTTGCCGTTGAGGTCGCACGCCTTGACCCAGAAGAGTTTTACCTAAGCGATCATCCCTCAAAGGATGCGTTGCAGGCGATGTTGCACACCTATGAAACCGAAATGGACGCGGAATTTCCGCAGGACGTGGGTGAGCAGATTAACGAAGTGTTACGATCCATGTCGCGCACATGGGAAGGTACGACGGCAAGGCTTTTGCGCCAAGCCAAAGGCGCGCCCGCGGATGCTGGGCTGGGTCTGGTCGTGCAGGAAATGGCGCTGCCGATGGGGGCAGGGGTTTCTGGTTCTGGAGTGATCCAGTTCGCGTCTGGCATGACGGGTGAAGAGCAAATCAACGGACGCTACGTCCCGCAAGCGATGCATGCCGAAAAGCTGCGCGACAACGAAGATGCGCTTTTCCTGACGAAAGATCCGCGTGGAAAATCACTGGAAGAGGCTGCGCCGGAAGCGTTTCAAGACCTGATTAAGTTTGGGGCTATCGCGCGGGTAAAGCTGCGCGAAGAAATGGAAATTAAGTTCATCTTGCGGGATGGCGCATTGGTGATCTTGGATGCGGTGCGCATTCAACGCTCCAACCGCGCAGCAGTGCGCATTGCCGTTGATCTTGCCAGCTCCGGCGTGATCCCCAAAGAAGAAGCGATCATGCGGGTGAAGCCCGCAGCGTTGTCGGAATTGTTACACCGTCAGGTGGATCGCCGTGCAAAACGGGATTTGCTGGTCACAGGGATTGCTGCAAGTCCGGGTGCGGCCTCGGGGCGTCTGGTCTTTACCGCATCTGAGGCGCAGGCGAGTGCCGCGCGTGGCGAAGCCTGCGTTCTGGTGCGCCGCGAGACCACACCAGAAGACA
>JAHBAO020000099.1 GCA_018500065.2 Octadecabacter sp.
CAGTGTCGTCGGCTTCACTAAAATAGGTTCCGTGCTGCGTCATTTCAGAACCGTCCGGCCCCATGCCACCAAAGGCGATCACAGTGTGGGCGTAGCCGTTGACCTCGTCAGTAGAAACGACGCTGGCCGTCCATCCCGGTGCATTGGCGCTGAACATTCCCACGTATTCAGCAATTGCGTCTTGGCCTGCCAAACGCGCGCCGGAACGTGGGTCAGAATAGGTGGCGTCTGGGGTTGTTGATTTTGCAACCATCGCCGCACGCTTCGTCGCGTCTGTTTCGCTCCATGCGTCAAAAAATGTGGTCATCGCATCACTCATTGTCTCGCCCCCCGCCGTATTTAAGCAAAGGACCGCGCCGATCTGATCAGCGCGGCCCTCCAGTAGTTGTCTGTTAACCGGTCTTAGAATTCAAGAGCCGGGCACGTTTCGTCAGACATGTAGTCGTGAACCATCAGCTCACCCGAAACCATCGCAGCGGCAGCTTCATCAACCATCGCCTGCATCTCTGCGGACACGAGGTCTGCGTTGAATTCGTCCAGTGCATAGCCGACGCCTTCATTGGCAACGCCCATGACGTTGAAGCCAACTTCTACGCCGTCACCAGCAGTGAAGGATTCGTAAACCGCATTGTCGACGCGCTTGAGCATGGATGTCAGAACCTGACCTGGGTGCAGGTAGTTCTGGTTCGCATCAACACCGATGGACAGGATGCCTTCGTCAGCAGCCGTTTGCAGAACACCGATACCAGTGCCGCCAGCAGCCGCAAACACAACGTCAGAGCCTTGGCTGATCTGGCTGAGTGTCAACTCGGACCCTTTTACCGGGTCATTCCACGCAGCAGGTGTTGTGCCTGTCATGTTGGCAACAACTGTCGCGTCTGGGTTCGCAGCCATAACACCCTGTGCGTAACCACAAGCGAACTTGCGGATCAGCGGGATGTCCATGCCACCCACGAAGGACACAACGCCCGTCTCGGACGCTTCAGCCGCCATCATACCAACAAGGTAAGACCCCTCGTGCTCGTTGAACACAACCGAACGCACGTTTGGTGCATCAACAACCATGTCGATGATCACGAACTTGGTGTCAGGATAGTCGCCAGCCGCTTCGGAAAGCGGTGTCGCCCATGAGAAACCGGCCATAACGATCGGGTTGTTGCCAGCTTCGGCGAAACGACGGATCGCTTGCTCACGCTGCGCATCGGACGTGATTTCGAATTCAGCGAATTCTTCACCAGTTTCTTCAGCCCAACGCTGTGCGCCACCGAATGCAGATTCGTTGAACGACTTATCGAACTTACCGCCGAGGTCAAAAATGAGCGCAGGGCCGTCAGCCCAAGCAGCACCAGCCGTCAGAGCCAGCGCAGTGGTTGCGCTAAGAATTTTGGTCATAAGGGTCATAAAACTCTCCCAAGTTTTTGTTGGAGGGCCGCATGTGGCAGCGATCCCCGATCTGTAGCCCGCCAATGTGGCGAACCGATTTTTTCGATCATGGGCAAATTAGGCAATGCGGGGCGGAAAAGATCAACCGATTCTTAGCACTTAGGCCTGTTCAGGTGGTCTTGTCGGCGGGCGACGCTGCGGAAAGCACAATTTTCATGCAAATCGCAGTCGTGCCGTTCTTGTAATAGTTGTATCGGCGCGAAAACTCGGTGAACCCGCACCGAGTATAAAGTGCGCGGGCTGGAATGTTGTCTTCGGCAACGTCGAGGAAAACGTCTTGCACGCCCTGATGGGCTAGGATGCGCAAGGCCCTCTCAAGGTTTCTTGTGGCAAGGCCCTTGCCTTGACAATGAGGGTCAGACGCGAGGGTTAGAACTTCCGCCTCAGGCCCAGCACGGCGCAGAACGACAAAGCTAAGATCGGTGCCGTGAACCAGAATACCGGGATCATCCAGATACCGCGCGAAGTCGGCTTCAGGCCAGCCGTTGCCGCCGAACGCGGCAGCGTGCGTGCGTGCAAGGCCTTCGGGAGTCATGGCAAGATTAGGGGCGGCTTTTCGCGCGGTGGCGCAGCGTCAGGCGCACGCACATACATCGGCGCAGGCCGCGCGAACGGCTCAGTGGCCTGTGCCACCCGTGCGGCGGCGATCTGTGCAATGGCTTCGATCATCTTAAACGCATCAGGCGCGGGTGCGTCCCCGTCTTCTTGACGGGGGGCGTTCGTGCCAGTCTCGGTCAACTCAAGCGCATAACGCTGTCCACGCGGCGCGGGCAGATAAGCGGTGCAGGGGCGCGGCGTTTTAAAGGCCACGGCTTCAAACCCGTTCACACCAATCGCTGGCTTACCCAGTCCAAGCGCGAGGCCACGGGCTGCGGCAACAGATATGCGGATGCCAGTGAAATTCCCTGGGCCTGTGCCGACACCAATAGCGTCAAGGTCTGCCCAAGTTTTACCATTCTCTGTCAAAACCTCCTCGAGCAACACCATCAGGCGTTCCCCTTGGCCACGTGACATTTCTTCGACACGGCTGACGATCTTTCCGCCCCATAGCAAAGCGGCGGCACAATGTGCCGCCGATGTGTCGAACGCCAAAATGGTCGGATCAGCTTTAGGCGGCAACGGGGCGCACCTCTAGAACCTCTGGGATATAGTGGCGCAGCAGGTTTTCGATGCCCATTTTCAACGTCATGGTTGAACTCGGGCAACCCGCACAGGCACCCTGCATCTGCAAGTAAACAACGCCGCGCTCAAATCCGTGGAACGTAATGTCACCACCGTCTTGTGCAACCGCAGGGCGCACGCGCGTATCAAGAAGCTCTTTGATTTGGTTGACGATATCACCGTCTTCGCCTGTGTGTTCTGCATGACCCGAGTCGGCCTGTGCGCCCGTCATCACAGCCGCACCGGACTGGTAGTGTTCCATGATCGCACCCAAAATCGCAGGTTTGATGTGGTCCCATTCAACGCCGTCCGCTTTGGTGACGGTCACAAAGTCAGCGCCGAAAAACACGCCCGTTACACCCTCAACCGCGAAAACACGGCCCGCTAAAGGGCTGGACCCTGCGGCCTCAACGCTCGCGAAGTCGGCGGTTCCGGCTTCTAGCACGGTTTGACCGGGCAGAAACTTCAGCGTTGCGGGATTCGGAGTTGATTCAGTCTGGATAAACATGGCGGGCAAACCTTTTTTGTCAGGATTTAGATATGCGCCTGCCAGCTCGTGAAGTCAAGGTTTGGAATGGTTCTAAACTATGAAACGCATACGGACCGCCCATGAATGGACGGTCCGCAGCGGAGAGGAATGCAGGGAGCGTCGTTAAAGTCGATGCACTGTTTCTGTGTTTCGATGAAATTGATTTGGAGCGTCTGCATCGGTTCTTAACCCCCCCAAACGAACACGAAAAACTGAACTGATTTTTGCAGCCTTCGAGCCTTGAAATGCGTAATCGTGGGCATGGAGGAGGTTCACCTAAGTGGGCGAACCAAGGTTTGAAACGATCTGTGCATCCGCGCACAAATGCTTGTTTCAAACCCTCACAACACCGCTGAAATTCTTTTTGAAATAGATTAAATTATTTCAGAATCTCTCGGCTTGGTGAGTGGAAGTATATGAAATGTGGAGGTTTTTAGCGCTGCCACACGAATACAGAAGCGCTCGAATTCGGAAATCACCCCGAAATTCGAACATCTTTCTGGCAGCTGGAACTGGTTAGGCCGTTCGTCGGCTTAGCTGATCGCTTCGAGCCGCTCTTTGGACATATCTCCGGGAACAATTGTCATCGGGATCGGCAAAGATCCGGCCTGTTTGGTCATCGCGGTAATCAGCGGGCCAGGGCCCTTCTTGTCCGTCGCAGCACCCAATACCAAGACACCGACTTCGGGGTCTTCGTCGATCTGCGCTAGGATCTCTGTCACCGGCACGCCCTCACGGATCACCAGTTCTGGATCAACGTTCTGTTTGTCGCGCATCCACTTGGCGAACACTTCGAAATGCACCTCAATGCGTTCACGGGTCTCGGCGCGCATCACGTCGGCCACACCGATCCAGTGGTTGAACTCGTCTGGTGGAATAATGGACAGCACTTCGACGCCGCCACCCGTCTTGGCAGCGCGCATCGCGGCAAAGCGCATCGCATTCAGGCATTCACGGCTGTCATCTAGGATCACGAGGAACTTGCGCATTTTTGTCTCCATTCAACAGGGCGAGTGTGGCGGACTGCGCGAGAGCGTGCAATCCATATCTGAGTGGCCTGTTGCGCGCCCAGCGCACGCAGCCCTAACCCCGTATTAACACCCAAGCGGCATCTTTGATCTTGGTTAACCCGCGCAGTCTTTCCATCTGCGTGCCTAGGACATTCGAAACGGCAGCCGGTTTCTCAGACCCCCCTCGCGCATTACGCGCATATCGGGTGCAGAAACAGGTCACAGCGCATCAGACCTTGGGGCGTAAACACCTCACGGCCACCTTTTCTGAACGACGTCAGCCAGTTGGCGGCGCTTTTCTCAGAAAAAAGCGAACCGAAGCCCAGCCTGACACCTCTCTTGGTGCCTCGGGCCAAACGCGCGCGTCCCAGCTTCATCTTGGCCAAAAACTCTCCCCGAAGGGCCCGTCTACATCAAGACCGCAACAACCCGACGATGTCATAGGTCTTGTCCAAAATCGGCGTCGCAATTTCGCGCGCCTTTTCAGCGCCGCGTGCCAGCTTGCGATCAATCTCGGCGGGATCATCCATCAGGCGCTTCATCTCATCTGAAATCGGCGCGAGCTTGGCCACTGCCAAATCCGCCAATGCAGGCTTGAACTTGCCCCACTGCGCCCCCGCATATTCAGCGATCACAGCTTCCGGCGTCATGTCGTTCAGGCTGGCGTAAATATCGACAAGGTTCTTGGCCTCAGGCCGCCCAACCAGCCCTTCAACAGCTTCAGGCAACCCTTCGGGGTCGGTCTTTGCCTTCTTGAACTTCTTTGAAATCTTGTCGGCGTCATCAAGCATGTTGATACGCTCCATGTCGCTTTCGCCGGACTTGGACATTTTCTTGGTACCATCGCGCAGGTTCATCACCCGCATACCCGGCCCTTCGATCACCGGTTCGGTCACAGGAAAGAAATCCACGCCAAAGTCGTTGTTGAACTTGTTGGCAATATCGCGCGTTAGCTCAACATGCTGCTTCTGGTCCTCGCCCACCGGCACGTGCGTCGCGTGATAGATCAAAATGTCGGCGGCCATCAGCGACGGATAGGCATATAACCCAAGCGATACGTTCTCGGCATTCTTGCCTGCCTTGTCTTTGAATTGCGTCATGCGGTTCATCCAGCCAACCCGCGCCACGCAATTGAAAATCCACGCCAGTTGCGCATGTTCAGGCACTTGCGATTGGTTGAACAACACCGACTGTTCAGGATCAATGCCTGACGCAAGAAACCCTGCCGCCAACTCGCGGGTTGCGTTTTTCAGTTCAGCAGGGTCCTGCCACACGGTGATAGCGTGCAGATCAACCATACAGAAAATCGTTTCCATGTCAGGGCTCTGCATCCCGACCCAGCGCTTGATCGCACCCAGATAATTGCCGAGCGTCAGACCGCCCGATGGTTTGATGCCGGAAAATACACGCGGGGTGAATGTTGTGCCTGATGCTGTCTCGGTCATGATGCGTTCCAAAGCTGGATTTCGGTTTCACAACCGCTTACCCATGCCCCTGTACGCCGTCAACCGAATGGACCGCCCCATGCACGACACCGACCAAGCCGAAAACCCGTTTAATGCTGTCCCATTTGTGCCGTTGATTTTGGTTCTGATCATCGCAGGGGTCGAGTTGACGCTGAGCGCGGCAAGCAATGGCATAATCGGCGGCGCGCAGGGCGTCGGCTGGCGGTCCGCCACCTTCGGAGAATTGCAGTTCTATCCAGAAATCATGACCGAAGTGTTCGAGCGCGGGCGCGGCTCCTTTGACTACTACAAGCGTTTTGTGACGTACCCGTTCGTGCACGCCAATTTCACCCACGCGCTTTGGGCCTGTGTCTTGCTTCTCGCGCTCGGTAAATTCGTCGGTGAGATCTTCAGCCCAATCGCGTTTCTTATCCTGTTCTTCGTATGCTCAATCTTTGGCGCTGGGATCTATGGCGTTCTGTCATGGCAAAACACCCAGCTTATCGGTGCTTACCCCGGCGTCTATGGGCTGATCGGCGCCTATACCTATCTGATGTGGCTGACGCTTGGGCGATTGGGCGATAACCAACTTAAGGCGTTCACGCTGATCGGCATCTTGCTTGGCATCTTGCTTGTGTATTCTATGATTTTCGGTTCATCCCCGACATGGATCGCCGAAGTCGCAGGCTTCCTTGTCGGCCTGTTCATCGCTCCGCTTCTTGCGCCGGGTGGCTGGGCGGCGTTCCTGAACCGCATCCGCCAGAGAGAATGATCATGCCCAAAACAAGCGGCCTCAACCACCTCGACCTCAGGGCGCGCGATGAAAACGATCCGCGCGCCCCGCTTCTTTTGTTCTTAAATACCTAAATCCATCACCCGCGACGCATCGCGACCTTGAATTCCGAAAGCCTGAACGCGCCAATCAAGTGGCCGATCCCGAAATAGCTGGCGATCCCGACAAAGACGACACTTGCCAATGCGAAATAGCGTATCGTCGCCATCCCAAGCGCGGGGCCAACCAACAGCACTGCGCCCAACAGCAACGCACCCATCAGGATGGACGCCAGTACAATCCGCCAAAAGCGTGTCTTGAAACGCGCATCGAACCGTACAGCATCCCCCATTGATCGGCTCCCAGACCAAAGCAGCCAAACCATGACCCAACCGGCCAGCGTGGTGGCAATGGCGGCGGCGATATAACCGATGTAGATCGACAAACCGATCGCCACGACAGCATTCACAACCATCGCAACAGCCGCAAAATAGAACGGGCGTTTGGTGTCACCACGCGCGAAATAAAGCGGCTGAAGCGCCTTTTGCAAAACGAACGCAGGCAGTCCCGCGCCGTAGACCATCACGGCCAATGCCGTCGCTGCAGCATCATCAGAATCAAACGCACCGCGCATAAACAGCACTTCCACAAGCGGCACAGGGATCACCATCAGCGCGACCGCTGCTGGGACCGTCAGGGCCAGCGCCAGTTCGGACGCGCGGTTATAGGCATCGCGCCCGCCGTCATCGTCTCCGGCGGCAAGGCGGCGGCTAAGGTCGGGCAAAAGCACAACGCCCAACGCAATCGCGACAACGCCAAGCGGCAGTTGATACAAACGATCCGCATAGGACAACCACGCAATCGCACCGTCAAAATAGCTCGCGACTTGGCGGCCCACCAACAGGTTGATCTGCACCACCCCACCCGCCAGCATTGCAGGGGCTGCAATGATGAACAGCCGTTTCAGGTCAGGTGTCATGCGCGGCAAACGCAATGCCATCGCGAAACCGGCGCGTTTGGCGGCAAACCAAACCAGCGCCAATTGCGCAATCCCGGCCAAGGGCACAGCCCATGCAAGGTTGAGCCCGATAAATCGCGCCACTTCGGTCCCGTCAACGGCCTTGACCGCGAACGTTGCATTAAACGAGGCCGCAACGATTGCGACGATAAAGATCACATTCAAAAGCACGGGCGCGGCTGCGGCGGCCATAAAGCGCCCCGTCGCGTTCAGCACGCCAGACAGCAGGGCTGCCAATGAAATGAACAAGATATACGGAAACGCAATTTGCCCGTAGGTCACGGCCAGATCAAACCGCTCATCCCCGACAAAACCAGACGCCATTGCCGTCACCAGCCACGGCATCACCAAAATGCCTAAGGTCGTGAAAGCGGTCAGCGCGAAGGCCATAAATGCAAATGCGTCTTGCGCGAATGTCTTTGCGTCTGTGTCTGCTTCCAGCTTTTTTGCAAACATCGGCACGAAGGCCATGTTGAACGCACCTTCGGCAAAGAAACGCCGGAACATATTGGGCAGGGAAAATGCAATCAGGAAGGCTTGTGCCACAGGGCCAGCGCCCAAATACCCCGCAATCAGGATGTCGCGCACAAATCCAAGAACGCGGC
>JAHBAO020000145.1 GCA_018500065.2 Octadecabacter sp.
CTGCTGCTCCTAAGAAAGCCGCGCCTAAGAAGGCTGCTGCGAAAACGGACGGCGCAGACGACCTTACACGCATCAGCGGTGTTGGTCCGGTTATCGTGGGCAAGCTCCACGACCTCGGCGTAACGACATTCGCCCAGATTGCAGCATGGACCAAAGCGGACATCGCTGATATGGACGAAAAACTGAATTTCAAAGGTCGTATTGACCGCGATGATTGGCTGCAGCAGGCCAAAGAATTCGCTAAAGGCTAAGGAGAGACACCAATGGCACATAAAAAAGCAGGCGGCTCATCCCGTAACGGTCGCGACTCAGCTGGTCGCCGCCTAGGCATCAAAAAGTACGGCGGCGAAGCCGTTATCCCAGGCAACATCATTGCACGTCAGCGTGGCAACAAGTGGTGGCCGGGTACGGGCGTTGGCGAAGGCAAAGATCACACGATCTTCGCAGTCGTTGAAGGCAACGTGACCTTCCGTAAAGGCTTCAAAGGCCGTACCTTTATTTCTGTTGCACCGCTCGCCGAGGCAGCTGAGTAACCGAACCTTAGGTTTTAAGAATTTAAAGGGGTCGGTGTGAACCGGCCCCTTTTTCGTTTTCAAGTATCATTCTCAAGCGCCCGCTAATTAGGAGGGTCCATTGTCAGTCGCGATCCTTCCATTTCTAGCGTTTGCCACGTCACAAGTCGGAACACCCGGTCCTGCGAATATGGTTTTGCTGGCGACAGGCGCGCGGTTTGGGTTGCGTCGTGCTGTGCCATTTGTTGCGGGCGTCGCCCTTGGCAAACAACTGATTATCTGGCCGCTTGGCTTTGGCTTGATGGCTGCGCAGGATGATTACCCCCTCATATTTAACGCCCTAAAGTGGGTTTCCGTCGCCTATATCTTATGGCTGGCATACCGCGTCGCGGGGATGCGTTTGAAAGTTGGCGAAGCCGAAGGGCAGCCGCCCGGATTCGCCGCAGGCCTTATCGTGCATCCGCTGAACCCCAAAGCGTGGGCCATGATAACAACTGGCTTCACAACCTTTACAGCCGCTGGCACGCCCCCCTTGCAAGCCACCGCAACCATCGCCATCTGTCTATTGGGACTGCAAATGCTGCTGCATCCGATCTGGACCTATGCGGGACAGCGGATCGCGGTGAGTTTGGCCGGAACACTGGGGGAAAAATACCTGATGTGGGCGCTTGCGGCACTTACTGTCGCGTCAGGTGTTTACGCTTTATTTGCAGGAGACGGCCTATGAATTCCGAATGCCGGATATCAGACGACATTGACGGCGCTCAACCCGTCATTACCGCAACACGGTTCACGCTGCGCCCGTTAAGTGCGTCAGACGCAGGCCTGCTTGAACGATACCTGTCTGATACGCGCGTGGCGTCGATGACGCGCGTTATCCCGCATCCGTTGCCGCCAGAATACATCGCCAATATGCTGACGCGTGCCGCTGACCCTGAGCGCGTTGAGGATTATTGGGCGATTGACGGTTCTGCCAATGGACATGCCGAAGTCATGGGCGTGATCAAAATGGCGCGTCTTGATCGCAACCAGTCCGAGCTACGCTACTGGGTGGCGCCGGCGTTCTGGAACACGGGTATCGCGACAAACGCTGTAGAAGCGATCCTGTCTGCCAACCCGCAAGGGGCCTGTGATATCTACGCCGAGGTGTTTCAAGACAACCCAAGTTCCGCCCGTATCCTAACAAACGCGGGCTTTGCTTACCTTGGCGACGCCGAAACGTTCTCGGTAGCGCGCAATATGGTAACACCAACATGGACCTATGCCCGCAAGATGGCCCAGCCCTAAGTATGCCCGCTTGAGCGCGACGCGTCTTTCGCGTATCGCCCTGATAACCTGTTAGAAAGCCTGAACTGATGAACTTCCTCGATTTGTGCAAAGTCTATATCCGCTCCGGCAGCGGTGGCGGCGGCTGTATTTCATTTCGCCGCGAAAAGTACATCGAATATGGCGGTCCGAACGGTGGTGACGGCGGTAAGGGGGGTAGCGTTATTGTTGAGGCCGTCGACAACCTCAACACTTTGATCGACTTTCGCTATCAGCAGCATTTCTTCGCCAAGAACGGTGAGGCTGGCAAGGGCCAGCAGCGCACTGGTGCGGATGGGAATGACATTGTCCTAAAGGTTCCTACGGGCACTGAAATTATGGACGAAGATCAAGAAACCGTCATCGTTGATCTTGCGACAACGGGCCAGCGCGTTGTGCTGGCGAAGGGCGGAAACGGTGGTTGGGGCAACCTGCACTTCAAGTCCGCAACCAACCAAGCGCCACGTCGCTCCAACCCCGGCCAAGACGGAATTGAGCGCACGATTTGGCTGCGCCTGAAACTGATCGCGGACGCCGGTCTGTTGGGGCTGCCGAACGCGGGTAAGTCGACCTTTCTTGCAGCGACGTCGAACGCTCGCCCTAAGATCGCGGATTACCCGTTTACCACGCTTGTGCCGAACCTTGGTGTTGTTGGCGTTGATAACACAGAATTCGTCATCGCGGACATTCCGGGCCTGATTGAAGGCGCCAGTGACGGCAAAGGCCTGGGGCAGCTGTTCTTGGGCCACGTTGAACGCAATTCGGTGTTGCTGCACCTGATTGATGGAACGTCCGGTGATCCTGTAGGCGATTACAAAACGATTATTGCTGAACTTGAGGCCTATGGCGGCCACCTTGCCGACAAACCGCGCGTCACGGTGTTGAACAAAATTGATACGCTGGATTCCGAAGAACGCCAGTTTATCGTGGATGAAATCAAAGCCGGAACTGGCGTTGATGTGATGCTGATGTCTGGTGCGACCGGTGAGGGCACCGTTGATGTCCTTCGTGCCCTCAAGGTGGAGATTGATGCTGATAAACTGCGCCAAAACGCACCTGAGGAGGAAGCGCCTTGGCGTCCTTAAAAGAAGCGAAACGGCTGGTTGTAAAAATTGGCTCTGCATTGCTTGTGGATCAAGCGACAGGGCTGCGTTCTGACTGGTTGCGATCCTTGGCGGCGGACGTCGCCGCGCTACGTGCGCGTGGAACCGACGTTATCTTGGTGTCTTCGGGTTCCATCGCACTGGGCCGCGGTGTCTTGGGATTGCCCAGAACCGAACTCGCGCTTGAGCAATCGCAAGCTGCCGCTGCCGTGGGGCAAATTCGCCTTGCACGCGCCTATGAAGAGGCGCTTGCGCCGCATGGGATTACCACGGCGCAGGTTTTGGTGACGCTTGAGGATTCTGAGGACCGCCGGCGTTATTTGAATTCGCGTGCAACGATGGAAACCTTGTTGAAATTGGGTGTGACGCCGATCGTGAATGAAAATGACACGGTTGCGACGGACGAAATCCGCTATGGCGACAATGATAGGCTTGCTGCGCAGGTGGCGGTGACAGTTGGTGCTGATTGTTTAGTTTTGTTGAGCGATGTGGATGGATTTTATTCTGACAATCCCCACATCAACAAAGACGCGCAGCATTATGACGTTATTGACAAAATTACACCTGAACTCGAGCGGCAGGCGGGCGATGCCGGTTCGGGCTTATCCAAAGGTGGGATGAAAACAAAGGTTATGGCCGCAAAGCTGGCGACAGATGCGGGGTGCCGCATGGCGATCACATTAGGAACGCTATTGAACCCGCTGAAAACGCTTGAAGATGGCGCGAAGTGCACATGGTTCAACGCGCAAACCAATCCGCAGGCCGCGCGCAAAGGCTGGATTGCTGCGATGAAGCCCCACGCTGAGGTCACCGTCGATGCGGGTGCGGGAACGGCTTTGAAATCTGGTAAATCCTTATTGCCGATTGGAATTGTTGCGACCAAGGGCGCGTTTCAGCGCGGCGATCCTGTTGCGATTGTCTCAGCAGAAGGTGTGCGTTTGGGCCTCGGGTTGTCGCGCTATTCAAGCGATGAAGCGGCGGCAATCAAGGGCATGCGCAGCCAAGATATCGCGAACGAACTTGGCTATGAAGGACGCGGCGTGTTTATCCACCGCGATGATATGGTGATCTGATGACGGACGAAATGAGCATTCCCACATTGATGGCAGACATTGGCACGCGTGCAAAAGCGGCCGCCAAAGTGCTGGCCAGCGCAACGGCAGAAGCAAAAACCGCAGCGCTGATGAACGCGGCTGATGCGGTTTGGGCGGCACGTGCAGAGATTATTGCCGCCAACGTAAAGGACATGGAATTTGGCCGCGACAAGGGACTAAGCCCCGCGATGTTGGACCGCCTGATGCTGGATGAAGACCGGATCTCTGGCATGGTCGACGGGTTGCGCGCCGTTGCCGCCCAAGAGGACCCTGTTGGCGCGGTGATGGAAGAATGGACGCAACCGACAGGGCTGAATATCCGTCGTGTTCGCACACCCTTAGGCGTGATTGGCGTTATTTACGAAAGCCGCCCGAATGTGACGGCGGATGCTGGTGCGCTGTGCCTGAAGGCCGGAAATGCGGTGATCCTGAGGGGCGGATCTGAAAGTTTTCACAGTTCCGGCGCGATCCATGCAGCGCTGCAAAGCGGGCTTCGTTCCGCTGGTCTGCCCGAAGACGCGGTTCAGCTTGTGCCGACCCGTGACCGCGCGGCGGTGCGTGAAATGCTGACCATGACAGACACAATTGATGTGATCGTGCCGCGCGGCGGTAAGGGACTGGTTGGCCTTGTACAAAAAGAGGCCCGCGTGCCGGTGTTTGCGCATCTTGAAGGCATTGTTCACATCTATATCGACAAAGATGTCGACGCCGAAAAAGCACGTGCCGTTGTGCTAAATGCCAAGACGCGACGTACAGGAATTTGCGGCGCGGCTGAATGTTTA
>JAHBAO020000292.1 GCA_018500065.2 Octadecabacter sp.
AAACCCCGCGCGATGATGACTTCTTCAAACCGCTGAGCATTATTAAAAATCCTGTTGATATTCAAAAGGTTCCACTTGATCAGGCCGACGGCATCGTTTGTTGCGGGCCCTTTGACACCCAAGCAGACCTCGACGTGAACCGCGCTGATTTCCTTTATGCCAAGACCAAGGGTTTGAAACTGCTTTGCGCCAATCCAGACATCATCGTTGATCGTGGCGAAACCCGCGAATGGTGCGCCGGTGCCCTCGCCGCGCTCTATACGGAAATGGGCGGTGAAAGCCTCTATTTCGGCAAACCCCACCCGCCGATCTACGACCTCGCCCGCCGCCGCTACGCCGCCTTAACGGGTTCGTTAAGCGATCCGCGCATCATCGCCATCGGAGACGGGATTCGCACCGACATCCTCGGGGGTCAAATGGAAGACATCGACACCCTGTTCATAACCGGTGGCCTCGCCGCAACAGAAACCAAGACAACACAACAGCCCGAAGAAACTGCGCTAAGCGACTACATTAAAACAGAAAAAGCCACACCGGCCTATGCGATTGGTTTTCTTCGATAGGTTAAGAATGTCTTGACAATTGCTGCATCTGCAAAGTAATAATATTTCAACCATTACGGTATGGAAGAATTTTTGTTACTCGATGGATAATAAGATGCTCGACAATGATCCCCGCGGAACCGTCTGTATTGAAGATATCGAAATCGGCATGTCGCGTTCCCTGCGCAAAATGATCACCGATCGCGATATTGAAATGTTTGCCGAAATTTCTACGGACCATAACCCCGTCCATCTTGATGATGATTATGCCAACGAGACAATCTTTGAAGGCCGCATTGCCCACGGCATGCTGACAGCGGGGCTGATCTCTGCGGTCATCGGTGAACAGCTGCCCGGCCACGGCACCGTTTACCTCGGTCAAACCCTTAAATTTTTGGCCCCTGTGCGCCCCGGCGACATGGTGGATGCCATCGTCACGGTCACTGATATGGACATCGGCAAACGCCGCGTCACGATGGATACGCATTGCGAAATCGACGGCAAAAAGGTCCTTAAGGGCGAAGCCATCGTCATGGCGCCATCGCGTAAATTCGACTAATTTCGACCCGGTGCACCGCACGAAGCCCCGTTCCTGTCAGAGCGACCCACCGCGCTCGGGTTGCGCTGCAAAGCGCAGATCGTCGCGGCCCGCTTGCACCGCCCCCCAGACCGCGCTACCCAACCGCATGCGCATCATACGTGACCCATATTTTATTGCCCCTGAAGACCGTGGCGCAGCTGCGGCCATCGGCAATTTTGACGGCGTCCACCTTGGCCATCAAGCGGTCATCGACCTCACGCGCAGTGTCGCGAACGGTGCGCCCCTTGGCATCCTGACGTTTGAGCCGCATCCGCGCGATTACTTTGCACCAGACGCCCCCCCTTTCCGCCTGATGAACGCTGCAACCAAGGCCAATCGCCTTGAAAAATTGGGGGTTGAACGGCTTTATCAAGTCCCTTTCAATGACGCCCTTGCCGCCCTCACGCCCGAAGAATTTGCACAAACTATAATCACAGACCGCCTTGGATTGACCCATGTCGTCGTCGGCGAAGATTTTTGTTTCGGCAAAGGGCGTGCGGGAACAGCCTTTGACCTGAAAGCCTTCGGGAACGCGATGGGATTCGGCGTGACGATCGCCCCAATGCTGGCCACCGCCGCTGGCGACGTCTCCTCTACCGCCGTCCGCCAGGCGCTTGCAGACGGCACACCGCGTATTGCCGCTGAAATGTTGGGCCATTGGCACCGTATCGACGGCCCCGTCATCACCGGTGAACAGCGTGGACGCGACCTTGGGTATCCAACCGCAAATATGTCCATCGACGGCCTGCACCCGCCAAAATTTGGCGTTTATGCCGTGAAAGTCGATGTTCTCGAAGGGCCTCACAAAGGCACCTACGATGGCGCTGCGTCCATCGGCATTCGCCCTATGTTTGATGGGGATGTCCCAAACTGCGAAAGCTATCTCTTTGATTTTTCAGGTGATCTTTATGGCACGCGGTTGAGCGTTGCTTTGGTTGACTATCTGCGCGGTGAAGAAAAATTCGACAGTCTTGATGCGCTGATTGCACAAATGGATGCCGACTGCGCCCGCGCCCGTGGGATCCTCGCAGATGTCTGACCCGATCAATCGCAGCGACATCCGGCCTGAATTTTGGTCCCATATCCCGCTTTCCAAAATGACGAAAACCGAATGGGAAGCTCTCTGTGACGGCTGCGGAAAATGCTGCCTGAACAAGTTGGAAGACGAAGACAGCGGCGACGTCGTGATGACGCGCGTGGCGTGCAAACTGCTTGATGACAGCCCCTGCCACTGCTCACTCTATCCCAAGCGCCACCAATACGTGCCTGAGTGTATTGTGCTGACGCCAAAGACCATCGAAGACAACATGTACTGGCTGCCCCAGACCTGCGCATATCGTCTTGTGTTTGAAGGTAAAAACCTGTTTCACTGGCATCCGCTTGTGTCAGGCTCCGCGCAATCCGTGCATGATGCGGGCGTGTCTGTGCAGGGCCTCACAATTTCCGAAGCCTACACCCCGGAAGACGACTGGGAAGACCATATTATCGAGGAGCCACTCTAATGTTTTTCGCCTCTGACAATTCCGGCCCTGCCCACCCAAAGGTGATGGACGCGATGATGCGTGCCAACGAGGGCTACCGTTTTGGCTACGGAGCAGACGCCGAAATGGACCGCGTGCGCGATATGATCCGTGACCTGTTTGAGGCACCCGAAGCGGCGGTCTATTTGGTGTCCACAGGAACGGCAGCGAACTCGATCGCGCTGGCGACGCTGGCCGAGCCTTGGCAGACGATATTCTGCACCAAACTGTCCCACATCAACGAAGATGAGTGTAACGCCCCCGAGTTTTACAGCGGCGCAAAACTGACTCTGGTGGGCGACGTAAACGCCAAGATGACACCCGAAACGTTACGCAATGCAATGGACGCAGAAGAAACGCGCGGCGTTCACGGACCGCAACGCGGACCGGTGTCCATCACGCAAGTCACTGAAAAAGGGACGGTTTATACACTGGATGAACTAAATGCCTTGACCGCAGTGGCCAAAGAATTCGGCGTCGCCACCCATCTGGATGGTGCACGCTTTGCCAATGCGATCGTGACGCTGGGCTGCACACCCGCTGAAATGACCTGGAAAGCGGGCATTGATTGTGTGTGTTTTGGCGGCACCAAGAATGGGCTAATGGGCGTCGAAGCGGTGATCTTCTTTGACCCCAAACACGCCTGGGAATTTGAACTTCGCCGCAAACGCGGGGCGCATTTGTCGTCCAAGCATCGCTATCTTAGCGCCCAGATGGAGGCCTATCTGGCTGACAATCTGTGGCATGATCTCGCGAGCAAAGCCAACACCGCAGGCCAACGTTTGGCCGAGGGGCTGCGCGGATCAAACGCCGTGACGTTCCCATATGAGCCAGAAGCCAACTTGATGTTCTTTGAAATGCCGCGCGGTTTGCACAAGAAAGTGCAGGCGGCTGGGGCACAGTATTACGTTATGGGCTCGCTAGAGGGGGATGATGACGCGCCAGTCTTGGGCCGCTTGGTCTGTGACTGGTCCGTTGGTTCAGACGGCGTGGATGAATTCCTCGCCGCCTTGAAAGCATAATCACCCGAACCCTTAGCTTGGTCTCAGGACCCGCGCGGCACGGGTCTCGGGCCTATGCCCGAGGATCGCGGCGTGTGATCTTAAAACTCACCCGCCAAATGGCGGTCTAGGTCGTCCAGACGATCTTGCCCCCAAAAACGTTCATCTTTGTCAGAGATAAAGAACGGCGCACCGAAGACCCCTTTGGCAACCGCTTCTTCGAGGTTGCGGGCATAAGTTTCCGCGCCTTCCAATAGGCCGCTGTCGGCCAGTGCAGGGTCAAATCCGGTTTCTTCCAAACACGCGCGGATCACGTCATCTTCGGCGATATTTTTGTCATCAGCCCAAACGCAGCGCGTCAACGCATTGACCAAGTCGCCGACATTGCCGCCCGCGTTTTGCGCCGCGATTATCGCATAAGATGACGGCGCCATGTTTGTCGGCCAGAAGGCAGGTTTCTGCGTGAAGGGAAGCCCAGCAACAATCGCGCGGCGGCGCATATCCTGTAGGCGATATTCTTGACGGTTCGGATGGCGGTCCTTGGGGGGCACTCCCCCAGTGCGCGCGAACAATGCCATGATGTCCAGCGGCTTATACGTAACTGTCGCGCCATGCTTTTTCGCGATCCGTTCAAACTCCGGCCCTGCCAGATAGGTGAACGGAGAGATCGTTGCGAAGTAATAGTCGATATTCGGCATCTGGGGCTCCTAAAGTCGCGTTGCTTTGTTGGTGCGACCCTACGGACGTGCTACCCCGTGTCAACTCTGCGAATCTGCCACATCGGGACCCTGCCACATGCCAAACCTCATTGAACCAAAACTCATCTCCGGTAACGCCAATATGCCATTGGCCGAAGCCGTCGCCAAACGCATGTCGATGCACCGCGGCATCAACGTCGGGCTTGTCGACGCAAGGGTTGAGCGGTTCAACGATGGTGAGATTTTCGTTGAGGTTTACGAAAACGTGCGCGGTGAGGATATGTTCATTATCCAACCCACGTCGAACCCTGCCAACGACAACCTGATGGAACTTCTGATTATCTCAGACGCGCTGCGTCGTTCCTCTGCAGACCGCATCACTGCTGTGATCCCCTACTTTGGCTACGCCCGCCAAGATCGCCGCTCAAAAGCGCGCACGCCAATCACGGCCAAGCTGGTTGCGAACATGCTGGTTGAAGCTGGTATCGAACGCATTCTGACGCTTGATCTGCACGCGACACAAATTCAGGGCTTCTTTGATATTCCGGTGGATAACCTTTATGCCTCGCCGGTTTTTGCGCTGGACGCGATGCACCACTTCAAAGGTCAGATGGACGAAGTCATGGTTGTTTCCCCAGATGTTGGCGGTGTGGCCCGTGCACGTGACCTTGCGCAGCGCATTGGCGCGCCCTTGTCCATCGTCGACAAACGCCGCGGCAAGCCCGGAGAAGTTGCTGAGATGACGGTGATCGGGGACGTAAAAGACCGCACATGCCTGATCGTGGATGACATTGTCGATACGGCTGGCACGCTGTGCAAAGCTGCCGAGGTGCTGATGGAACACGGCGCGAAAGAAGTGCATTCCTACATCACCCACGGCGTGTTGTCCGGCCCCGCGATTGAAAGGATCGGCAATTCCGTGATGAAGCATCTGGTGATTACCGACACGATTGAGCCGACTGAGGCTGTCAAAGCCTGTAAACAAATCCGCATCGTGCCGACCGCACCGATGTTCGCGCAGGCAATCTTAAATACTTGGAACGGCACGTCCGTATCGTCTTTGTTTGATCACAAGACGCTGCAGCCAATTTACGAGAATATGTACACAGGGGCCTAACGAACCGCCGCTTAGTAAACGTCCCACTCGTCGGCTTGACGCAACTCGCCAATCGCCTGCCATGCGACGCGCACGCGGGCGATTTTGGTATCGCCCCATGTGCGGAATATGATGGCAAAGCCTTCGTTGGTAATGTCTTCGGCCTGAACATCTGCACGGGCGTTTGTCTCGCTCGCCATGTCCCACATGGATAGGTGCACCTGCACGACCGGCGGCGCACGGAAACTTTCGGAGAACTCTACATGCGCACGAGTTTGGCGCGCGCCATCGCCCGTCCACATGACACCATCATGTTCGAAATCGGAGAACAGGACCACATCGCCGTGGTCCACCCCGATGAGGTGGTTTCTTAGTCGTTTCATGCCTTACCCTCGGCCTTCGAGAGCCATATTCCATCCACGGTTAACACTAGATGTAAAAGACGGCAGATTTAAGCCAAAGATTCACTTTCCTCATCGGATCAAGATTGGGCGTGGCTGCGCAGCCGCATGACCAAGGGGATCATTAATAAAATAAGGGCCCCGCCCATCAAGAACGGTGCTCCGGGCAAATAGACCCCTTGGTTGTCCACGTAGATTTCGAATATCCAAGTTGACCCTAACGGGGCCAAGAACGCCGCGATTGAAGCGAGGGAGGCAATCACGCCTTGAACGAGGCCCTGTTGATCCTCGCGTGCCATGTTGGACGCCATTGCGGTCATCATCGGGGGCGACAGATCAGACAGCGCGGCGAATACCAAAACGATCACAAGGCCTGTGACGGTTGTGATCACGCCGAAACCAACAAAGCCAATCAACGCAGACACCATGCCGATTTGCAGCGTGCGAAACTCGCCCATCCGGTTGATCATTGCTGGCATCAATCCGCCCTGCACGCCCGCCAACAGGATGCCGTATCCTGCAAGTGAAACGCCGATAAGCAACGTCGACCAGTCAAAAAGTTCACGCGTAAAGAACGCCCAAAGGGTTGGATATACCATGTTGGCGAATTCAAAAATGAATAGACAGATCAGTGGGATGGCGAGGTGCGGGATCTTGAACGCCTGAATGATTGCACCAAATGGGTTGAGGTTGCGCACCCCGAACGCGCGGCGCTTTTCTGGTGCAAGGCTTTCGGGCAGAACGAACAAGCCAAAGGCCACGTTGCCTGCCGATAACGCAGCGGCGATCCAGAACGGCGCGGTGATGTGCCATGTGGCGGCAATGCCGCCGATGGCTGGCCCGAGGACAAATCCAATGCCAAAGGCTGCACCGATCATCCCGAACCGTGCAGCGCGTTCTTGCGGCGTTGAGATATCTGCGATGTAGGCAGTGGCGGTTGTATAGGTTGCGCCTGCGACCCCTGCCAATATGCGCCCGATCAGCAAGACCCAGAAAACGCTCGCCAGTGCCATGATGACGTAGTCGAGCGCCAACACGAATAAGGCTGCGATCAACACAGGCTTGCGCCCATAGGCATCCGACAGGCTGCCGATGATGGGGGCAAAAATAAACAAGGCACCCGCATAAGACGCCATCAAAAGGCCGCCCCACAACGCGCCCTCGCCCGTACTACCTGCCCCGACGCGCTCCATCAGGTCCGGCATGATCGGAAACACGAGGCCGATGCCAATGGCGTCGATCATCAGGGTAACGAGGATGAAGATGTAAGCGCGGTTGTTCATGGGGCCATGTCGCGCTTAATCATCGCTACTGGCAAGGGCCAAAAGGGTGGCATGGTGACACCCTTGTGTGAAGAGAGACGACGTCTTCGATCATCACTGGCAATGGAGCCAGTTTGCAAACGCATGGTTTTGTGCAACGCTTTCAAGACACAAACTGAAGGAGAACTTGGAATGGCCGAAACTGTCGAGGGTGTTTGTCAGTGCACCGCGGTGCAGCGCATAACGAAAGAAACGCAAGTCATGTGGTTTTTTAGATGCTCTAATACGAATGGGATCACTAAGAACGTAACGATCGCGGGACCAGTGAGCCAGTACCCCGATGAGGAAATCGCAAAACTCGCCGCCATATCCCAATGTGAGAGATGGGTGGCCCATTGCCTGGACGCAGATACGCTTGTCAAAATGACCGACGGCAGCAAGCAACCGATCTCCTCTCTCAAGCCGGGGGATCAAATTCTTTCCACCACCGATGGACAGGACGTTTTTGTCGACACCATCACGTCGGTGGATGTATCCAAACATGACGCAACGCTGACTGTGCCAATTGCAGCTGGCGAGAACCTCGTCGCATCTTCGACACAACCTATCCTTTCATCCAAAGGGATGATCAGTGTCGCCAGCCTCGTGACTGACAAACAAGCGGATATTAAATTCGGAACAAACCAGAGCGAAAGTATGCGTGTTGCCTCTGACGGTATTGAACCAACGTTTCATGAGGCCCCGGTTGATCTATATTCGCTCGCAACGGAACGGTCGGAGTACTTCTTCGTCTCCGAATCTGAGTTGATCGTGAAATGCAAAGGCCCGTGCGGCGGTGATCCTCCCGGGCCAGGTGGCATTTGTCGGTAAGATCATCCAGTTACACAGGCCACAAAAAAGGGCGCTCAACTAAGAGCGCCCTTCGTTATTCCGACTTGGTCTTTGTCAGGCGACTGATGCAGCCAGCTCGGTCATGGTGTTGCGAACTGCGTCCGCTTCATCCGCGCCGTGGCCTGATGCTTTGGCAGCCTCGAAAGCGGCCGTTGCGTCTGCAACCAGCTTGTCCATCGCTTCAGCCGTAGCTTCGGATTTTGGGAACGCTTTTTCAGCCAGCACGGAAACACCCGTGCCAGTGATTTCAGCGAACCCGCCGGACACGATGTATTCCTCAACGCCACCCGAATGGGTGACGGACAGGATACCTGGGCGCAGTGTGGTGATGGTCGGAGCATGATCAGCCATAGCTGTCATGTCCCCGTCCGCACCCGGGATCTGCACTTCGGTCGCGTCCAGTTCCGCCAAACGGCGTTCAGGAGAAACGAGATCGAATTTGAAGTCTGCCATGTGATTGGCTCCTATCGCCTAAATTAAGCTGCGTCTGCAGCCATTTTCTCGGCTTTGGCTTTCACGTCTTCGATGCCGCCGACCATGTAGAACGCACCTTCTGGAAGGTGGTCATACTCGCCGTCAACAACCGCTTTAAAGGACGCGATTGTGTCTTCAAGCGGAACCTGAATA
>JAHBAO020000005.1 GCA_018500065.2 Octadecabacter sp.
GGAAGCCTCTGTTGAAGAAGAACTCGAAGAAGCAGCACCAGCTGAAGCACCTGCCGCCGAATAAGGCCCCCGAATAGGGCCGCGGACGCTTATACGAATTTGGATGCGGGGGAATAGCCTCGCATCCACTTCACACACATTCCAAAGGAGACCAAATATGGCGATTACAGCTGCATTGGTAAAAGAACTGCGCGACTCCACAGGCGCAGGCATGATGGACGCTAAGAAAGCGTTGACAGAAACAAACGGCGACATGGAAGCGGCAGTCGATTGGCTGCGCACCAAAGGTCTTGCAAAAGCCGCGAAGAAATCCGGCCGTACGGCTGCTGAAGGCCTCGTTGCTGTTGCTGTCAAAGACGGCAAGGGTATCGCGGTTGAAGTGAACTCAGAGACCGACTTCGTTGGTAAGAACGCTGACTTCCAGAAAATGGTGTCCGGCATTGCTGATGTTGCGCTGACTGTCGACGACGTTGACGCGCTGAAAGCGGCTGACATGGGCGGCAAGACCGTTGAGCAGACTGTGACAGATGCGGTTGCGATCATTGGTGAGAACATGTCTGTGCGTCGCATGGCGGTTCAGGCGGGCGACACGGTTGTATCCTACGTTCACAACGCGGCTGCACCTGGCATGGGTAAAATCGGCGTTCTGGTTGCGATGACCGGCGGCGACGAAGCCCTTGGTAAGCAGGTTGCAATGCACATCGCGGCTGTGAACCCGGCGGCACTTTCCGAAGCTGACATGGATGCGTCCATCGTTGAGAAGGAAAAGCAGGTCCAGATGGATATCGCACGCGAATCCGGCAAGCCGGAAGCCGTGATTGAAAAGATGATTGTTGGCCGCATGAAGAAGTTTGTTGCGGAAGCAACGCTTCTTAACCAAGCGTTCGTTGTTAACCCAGACGTGACAGTCGGGCAGGCGGCATCCGATGCCGGTGCGACCATCACAGGGTTTGCACGTTTGGAAGTTGGCGAAGGCATCGAAGTCGAAAAAGAAGACTTCGCGGCTGAAGTTGCCAAGATGAATGGCTAAGTTGGAACATTAAGTTCAACTTGTAAGACATTGAAAGGCCGCTCTTTTATGGGCGGCCTTTTGCATTCCTGATGTAATTGCGGCCCTGCAATGGGAGATCGCAAGGCCGCGCTGACGTGCATCTCAGGGATAAGAAAAAACAATACACGACTACTCAGGGTGCTGGCCCACTCGGGCTTAGCCCAAATGGACCAGCGTCCGGTTTCCCGGTGCGACTAAGAGAGCCTTGAAATCTCAAGGGGTCGGAGCCACTGTTCCCAGGCCTAAGGCCACCACTCACGGAACAACCTTAGAGTTGCATTTACGTTAGGGAAACAACAGTACGGGATTCCTTACCGAAGCATTTATCTTTATAATAAAGGGGGAAATGCGCGATATTTCGTCACTTCAAGCTTACGCTGCCTCAGATTCGATCACGAACATTTGGTTATAAAATGCAGCCTTTAGAACGGCTTGCGCTGTGGTTTCCACATCCAATGCTTCGCGTGCCAGTCGAAGATGCTTTTCAATCGTGGCGGCAGTAAGTTCTAGCAATATCGCAATGTCTTGCGTCGTTTTTCCGTCTCCAACCCATTGAAGAACTTCGCGTTGGCGCTTTGTCAGTTGGCGTTGCGAATAGGGCAAGGTTTGGATCTTCAGGTGCATGACGTTGTTAATCATGGTGATTTCGTCACCATGTTTGGCCCAAATTTCTTCGACATCGTCCTGGGTCATGCCAGCTGTTGCCGTAAGCGCCGTTGCGCCCTTGGTGCGCTCGGTGACGCTTAGGAAGCTCACAGTGTAGCCCGCAGTAACGTTTTGGCTAATATTAAACGCCATAACGTCTTGTTCGGCTGGGCTGAGGTCCGCAGTTTTCATCCAGCTCCACGAACACGCACCCGTATTCGCGAGCGCCCAGCGGATCATCGGCGCGTGGTAAAGGTGACCGTTGCCCAAGAATTCTTCCATGTAGCTGTCACCGTGGTTGGTGAGCAAGACCCAGTCTTGCGGATCGCCAAGCGGGCGGCCGCTGCGGTATCGTGTGAAGCCGTAGATGATGCGATCAAAGCCGTAAGAGGCCATGCGGTTGGAATGCAGCGCCCAGAGCGCTTCAACGGATGCGGCGTTGGTTAAGGAATTCAAGTATGAGATCATATCTGACATGCCCAATGGGTAGCATTGTTTGCACGCTGCGCGAACGGTTTTTTGACCTTTAGGTCAAGTGCCCAGACGCTGAGGGCAACTGCGTGCGTTATCTGTCTGTAACTAAACGGCAATACATATTTTACATAATACTGATTATAAGAAAACCACATGTGGCCGCAAAGTTAGAATGTCTCACATCTGCAAAGTAGAAGTGTCACACTTCCCTGTTTGAAGCAGGATTGGAGTGTGGCCGTGGGATTGATAATCATGAGCGAACGCGAGCTGAACCGCATTGAAGTACTGAGCCAAGTGACACGAGGTGCGATGTCGGCTGTGACTGCGGCCGCTGTATTAGGACTGAGCCGACGACAAGTGCATCGGCTGTTGAAGGATTTTCAGGCTGATGGACCGGCAGCGATCCGGCACAAGGCGCGTGGTCGCAAATCCAACAACCGGATCGATCCTGCGGTTCGAGAGTTTGCGGTGACATTGGTCCGCGAGAACTACATCGACTTTGGGCCGACCTTCGCAGCTGAGAAGTTAGCTGAAGATCATGATCTCAAAGTGTCGCGCGAGACGTTGCGCAAGTGGATGCAGGACGCCGGGATCTGGCTGAGCCGCAAACAACGCCGCACGTTTCATCAGCCCCGTCTGCGCCGAGAATGTCTGGGCGAGTTGATCCAGATCGACGGGTCTGACCATCGTTGGTTCGAGGATCGAGCCGATCCCTGCACCCTTCTCGTCTTCATTGACGATGCCACCAGCATGTTGATGGAACTTCGGTTCGTCCCATCCGAGAGCGCCTTCAGCTACTTCGGCGCGTTGGAAAGCTACTTGCTTAGACACGGTCGGCCCGTCGCCTTTTACAGCGACAAGCACAGCGTGTTTCGCGTGGCGAAGCCCAACGAACACATGACCGGCATAACCCAATTTGGGCGCGCTTTGGCAGAGCTAAACATCGAGATTCTATGCGCAAACAGCAGCCAGGCCAAAGGCCGTGTCGAACGGGCGAACCGCACCCTACAGGATCGGCTGGTCAAAGAACTGCGCCTCGCGGGGGTCTCGTCCATGGACGACGGCAATGCGTTCCTGACGAACTTTATGCAGCGCTTCAACACCAAGTTTGCCAAGGCACCGGCCAAGCCCGACAACTTGCATCGCGCTCTGAACATCGAACCTGATCGCTTGAGCGAGGTGTTCTGCCTGCGCGACAAACGCTATCTCGGCAAGGATCTGACGCTCAAGTATGATCGCAAGCGCATCAAGCTTGAAGTCAACGATCTGACACGCGGCCTTGTCGGCAAATACATCGATGTCTACGAGATGGCCGATGGGCGTATTCAGGTCCGCGCCAAAGGGGTTGCCCTGCCTCACACGATCCTGAACCCGGAACGCCGGATCACACATGCCGCGATCATCGAGAACAAGCACCTCAGCGCTGTTCTGGAACACATCAAAGCTGAACAGGACCAGGCCTCTCTGACGGTGAAGGTCAAACCTGTGAGCGCCAAGAACGGATATCAGAAGACAGGACGCCGCTCGCCCGGACGGCCTTCAAAGATGGATGCATATTACGCCCGAAAACGCGCTGACCGTGAAGCCCGCGCAGCCAGCCAGAGCTCCGATATGTGAGGTCTACACTCTGTCAGGCTGCGCTACCGTTAGCCCCCGTGGTGACATTCCTGCTTTGCACAGCCGGTGACATTTCTGAATGGCGTTTACACCACACATGACCTGGGCACAGTCCATTTTGGACTGCATCACTCGATAAGTTTCTGATGCAGATCAGGAGGACGTGATGGGACGACCCTACTGCAACTTGAACATAGATGAACGCAAAATCTTGGCGAGGATGCTTGAGGCAAAAGCCACTAAGACGAAGATCGCTGAGGTGCTTGGTCGTGATCGCTTAACGATCCACCGAGAGATCAAATGCAACTGGTGGCATGACGATGAAGTTCCGCAGGCCGATGGATATTGGCATGTAACAGCGCAGAGGCTTGCAGATCGTCGTCGCAAACAATGGTTTCAATCCAAGGCATAGGGCCTCCGGTTAGGGCGCATCACCACCCTACCCTCATACGAAAAATGCCGGAACCCAAGGGCTCCGGCATCTTAATTTCAAACTGTTGATCCGCTTATTGGATCAGTTCAGCAGCCCAAGCACCGTCAACGATTGTCGACTTGGAGAAGTTACCAGCGACATCGCCGTTCTCGTCGAAGTCTTGGTTGCCTGCAGCGCCTTCGTAGTTGATGTCGCCACCAGCCGCGAGGATCGCTTTGGCTTCTGCCCACTGACCCGGCAGGATCACTTCACCTGGGCCAGATGCGATTGCGCGTAGGGATTCAGCGATCGTTGCACGGTCGTCAGACCCAGCGTGCTCAATCGCGAGCGCCATCATGAATGTCGCATCATAGCCGTTTGCAACAAACGGATCAGCCGCCGGAACGCCTGCTTCGTCTGCAATTGCCTGCCATGCTGCGAAGGATGGTGTGCTGGAGTCAGAGGCGGATGTCGTGAACGTGGACGTCATCAGGTTCTCTGCGCCAAGCTGTTCGATCAGCTCGTCGGACAGCATACCGTCCGCGCCGATGAAGTTGGTGAACGCACCGGTTTCAAGCGCGTTGCGCATCAGTGTGATGCCGCCGGAACCGTAATATGAGAACAACGCGAGGTTCTCGGATGTGCCACCAAGGGTCGCAACCTCAGAGCGGTATGACGCTTTGTTTGGCTCGTGTGCTTCGTTGGCTGTGACTGTGCCGCCCATGCCCTCAAACGCTTCGGCGAACACGGCTGCGATGGCTGCATTGTAGTCGTCGTTTGCGTAGGACACGGCGATGTCTGTGTAGCCGTTTGCCATTGCCAATTCGGCCAGTGCAACACCTTGGTAGGCATCAGATGCAGCTGCGCGGAACACGAGGTCTGTGCCGTCTTCCATAGATGTGATTGCAGGGGAAGATGCGGACACGGACAGTGTCACGACCCCTGCTGGCATTGCGACTGATTCAGCCTGCGCAATTGTTGCACCGGAACACACTGGGCCAACGATTGCGGACACGCCGTTGACGTTGATCAGCTTGGTGACCGCATCGACGGCTGCAACTGGGTCACATGCGGAATCAGCGCGAATAATGTTGAACGCTTCGCCGCCAGCGAACATGCCGCCTTGTGCGTTTACGTTTGCGGCGGCCAGATCGACGGCGGCTGCGATCGGTGCGTTCAGGTCCGGAATTGGGCCTGTCATCGCCATTGGGTTGCCGATGTTTACATCAGCCAGTGCGGATGTCGCGAAAAGCGTCGCCGCGGTTGCCATTAGTGTATTTTTCATTTTGTAACTCCCGTTGAACCCGCGTCTTTGTTATCGGCCTTTGGTGATGCGGGTCTCACCTCAGGTAATATCCCACTAGGATAGCGCTGCAAGATCACTTGCATCAAGATGCCAATCAGCATCATACGCAAGAACCCTGCCCGTGTCTGCAAGATGCTTGGATCAAGCGTCGAGAAGAAATTTGAAATCAGATCAATGGCACCCGTGATGACGAGTTCGGATGCGGACCAGATGGTCCAGATCAGGAACGCGCCAAGGATCGCACCACGGTTGTTGCCAGAGCCACCAAGGATCAACATGACCCACGTCAGGAACGTGACCTTGGCCGGATCAAAGGTGTTTGTCGGTTCAATCAAACGCAGGTGTTGGGCGAACAACGCCCCTGCCAGACCCATGATCGCGGCGCCAATGACGAACGCTTCAATGCGGCGGCGGGTCACGTCTTTGCCGGATGCACGTGCCGCTGGCTCGTTTTCACGGATCGCCGTCATCATGCGGCCCCAGGGGGCGGTGCGCGCGCGTTCCAGCATGCGGTAGATGATGTACATGATCAAAAGGATCGTGCCCGCAAACAGCGGCTGCCAGTACCAGTTTGGCAAGCTGTCAAAGAAGGCTTCCCAGTTTTCTGGTGTGCCAAACCAGCTCATCGGCCAGCTTGAATAGAAACGCTCTTCGCTGAAATGTTCCCACATGCGCGGGATCTTGTTTACACCGCGCGGGCCGTTGGTGATGTCGGTTTCGTTCTTCAGGATCAGCTTGATGATCTCGGCAATCCCGATCGTCGCAATGGCCAAATAATCGGCCCTGAGGCGAATACATATGAGGCCGATAAAGCCGGCAACGATGGCTGACATGACCATGCCCACGAACATCCCAATCGGCAACGGCAAGCCGAACCCGCCGATGTGGAATGTGGAGCTAGCCGTTGTCAAAAGCGCATAAGTATAGGCCCCGACTGCGGCAAAACCGACGATACCAACGTTAAACAAGCCCGCGAAACCCCACTGGACGTTAAGCCCAAGCGCGAAGATCGCGTAGATGCCACCGACCGTCAGCAGCGACAAAAGATAGAGGAAATATCCAACATAGGCTTCCATTAGAACGACCTCCCCTTGAACAGACCTTGCGGACGCACGATCAGCATGACGACCATGATCGCAAAGGCGACGCCGGTTTTATAGCCCGGTGACAGCAACGGCGCGCCGCCGATCCACGGATAGGCGCTGAGTTCTTCTGCAAGGCCGATGATCAGCCCGCCAGCAACGGCGCCATATGGTTTACCGATACCGCCTAAAATGGCGGCGGCGAACATGGGCAGCAGCATTCTGAAGCCCATAGTTGTCTCAAGCATCTGGGTGTCCATCACAAGAAAGACCCCAGCCGCCATCGCGCAAATACCGCCAACGATCCACGTGGCGCGGATCACATTGTCGACGTTGATGCCCGTGACGTGGGCCAGATCAGGGCTGTCAGACACCGCGCGCATGGCCTTGCCGATGCGGGTGCGGTTCAGCAAATAGCCAAGGGCGACAACGATGATGAGCGTGCCCGCAAAGATAAACAGGTGCTTGTTGGGCATGATAATCATCGCGCCTATATTACCTGTGAAATCACGCAACGCTTCGTTTGGTTTGGCGATACCACGCACAAACGCGATCTGGTTTGGCCCCCAAATGACCTGCACCAATGAGCGGATAATCAACATCATACCAAAGGACGCCATCACCACCTTGATCGTGTCTTCCTTGCGGAACGGCTTGTAGAAATAACGGTCCGTGCCGAGGAACAGCAGGATCACAAGGAACGTCGCGGGAACCATCGCGACCAACGGGTGCAACGTCAGCCCCGCGTAACCCGCAATCGCCATGACGGTCCACGTGAGGTACGCACCGGACATCATGATTTCGCCGTGCGCGAAGTTGGCAAACCGCAAAATGCCGAATGTCAGCGTGATGCCGATCGCGCCAAGCGCGTAGATGCAGCCCAAGACCAAGCCCGGGATCAGGTAGAAGTTAACGAATTCAAACAGATAAGCGTCCCACATATCAGTGACCCCCGCCCAAGAACATGCGTGCGATTTCGGGGTCAGCGGCAAGCCCCGCCCCCGTCCCCGTGTGACGGTTCGCACCATCCACCAGCACATAACCACGATCAGAAACGCCAAGCGCTTGCTTTGCGTTTTGTTCAACAATCAGAATCGGCACGCCGGTTTCCTTGATTTTTTGAATGGTTCCGAAGATTTCGCCGCGATATTTCGGCGACAGCCCAGCTGTTGGTTCATCCAGCAGCAAAATCTTGGCGTCTACCATCAGCGCCTTGGCCATTGCGACCATCTGACGTTGCCCGCCAGACAGCGAGCCGGCCGCCTGATTGCGCTTTTCCGCCAAATCGGGAAACAGCACATACATCTCTTCAAGGCGTTCTTCGACACCATTGGGCCGCGTCCATGCGCCCATCTCAAGATTCTCTTTCACCGAAAGGTTCACGAACACGTTGTTGGTTTGCGGCACATAAGAAATGCCCTTTTCGATGACCTTCTGCGCCGGTGTGTCGGTGATGTCTTCACCGTTCAATTCAACCGTTCCTTCGGTGATATTCAGCAGCCCCAGAACCGATTTCATCGCAGTGGACTTCCCTGCACCGTTTGGCCCGATGATCGCGACGATCTCGTTCGGGTTCACAAACATCGACAGGTCATGCAGGATTTCAGTCTGGCCGTAGCCCGCTTTGAGGTTGTTGAGGGACAATACAGGCTGGGTCATACGACTTCTCCGCCGAAATAGGCGTCGATGACGCGCTCGTCGTTGCGGACTTCGTCCATCGTGCCTTCCATCAGAACTTGGCCTTCTGCCAGCACGACGACCTTACCGCACAGCCGTGCGATCATGTCCATGTCGTGTTCGATTATGCAGAACGTGTACCCGCGTTCCTCATTTAATTGTTCAATCATTTCAGCGACTTTGCGCATTAGAGTGGGGTTTACCCCTGCCCCCGGTTCATCCAGCAGCACGACCTTACTGTCGTTCATCATGGTGCGGCCGATCTCAAGCAGCTTTTTCTGACCACCGGACAGGTTGCCCGCCAGTTCTTCGCCAACATGGGTCAGCCCAAGAAATTCGAGCGTGTCACGGGCCAGTTCAATCACCTCCGCTTCGCGTTTCTTAACGCGGCCGTTGGTGAACCAACTGGACCAGATGCTTTCGCCCGTCTGATCGGGCGCTGCGACCATCAGGTTTTCAAGCGACGTCATACGGGCGTATTCGTGTGATAGCTGAAACGTACGCATCAGGCCCTTGTGGTACAGCACATCCGTGCGCTGGCCCGTGATGTCCTCACCCAGCAAGGTGATCTTGCCAGCGGATGGCGGCAGCTCACCGGCAATCATATTGAAGGTTGTGGTTTTGCCAGCGCCGTTCGGGCCGATCAGCCCAACGATGTCGCCTTTGTTGACGTGAAAATCCACGCCGCGAACGGCGTGCAAACCACCAAAGTTCTTTGCCAACCCAGCTACGCTGAGGACAACCTCATTTGCAGACATTAGCACCCTCTCCCAAAGTCGCGCACGCTTTGTTGTTTGGGGTGGATGTGCACGTGCACACCGTGCTTATCCCTCAAAGCGGCTGGCAGGTTGCTAACCTGCGGCAATTTGGTTGTCCACGGCGAATTGCAGTCGTTTCGACTGCGTTTCGTGGCGTCACAACGCAAAACGGCGCCCCGAGTGGGACGCCGCTTGTCTTATGTTTGGTGGATTAGTGCAGATCGAAGCGATCAAGCTCCATCACTTTGACCCATGCAGCCACGAAATCTGTGATGAACTTGTCACCCGCATCCGCGCTTGCATAGACTTCCGCCAGTGAGCGCAAGATCGAGTTTGACCCGAACACCAGATCAACGGTCGTCGCGGTCCATTTCACATCACCACCGCTGCGTGCGCGGCCTTCGATGATGTCGCCGTTCTCAGTCCAGACCGTCCCCATATCGAGCAGGTTGGTGAAGAACGACTGATCCAGCGTACCGACAGTGTCTGTGAGAACCCCGTGCTTTGAACCACCCGTGTTCGCGCCGATCACACGCAAGCCACCAATCAGCACCGTCATTTCCGGCGCTGTTAACGTGAGCAATTGCGCACGATCGATCAGGTGTTCCGCCGACGACCGCGTTGCGCCCGCTTTGATAAAGTTGCGGAAACCGTCTGCCTTTGGCTCTAGCCAAGCGTAGCTTTCCACGTCTGTGTCGGCTTGGCTGGCGTCCGTGCGGCCCGCGTTGAACGGTACTGTGATGGTTTTGCCAGCGGCCTTGGCCGCCATTTCAACACCGACAGACCCAGCCAGCACAATGGTATCAGCGAGCGACACAGGCGTGCCGAATGCGCTGCGCACGTCTTCCAGTTTCGCAAGCACAGATGCCAGTGCCTTCGGGTCGTTCACTTCCCAATCCTTGGCTGGGTTCAAACGCACGCGTGCGCCGTTGGCCCCGCCGCGCTTGTCAGAGCCACGGAAGGATGCCGCAGAGGCCCAAGCGGTGGACACCATTTCAGCCGCAGTCAGGCCAGACGACGCAATCGCCGTCTTCAACGCATCAACATCAGCGCCAGAAATCAACGGGTGGTCCACCGCAGGCACGGGGTCCTGCCAGCTTTCCGCCGTTGCTGGAACATACTTGCCGAGGCCCAGTTCATAAGGCCCCATGTCGCGGTGGGTCAGCTTATACCAAGCCTTGGCGAACGCTTTGGCGAACTTGTCTGGGTTGGCATGAAAATCACGGCTGATCTTTTCGTAGGCCGGGTCCATCCGCATCGCCATGTCAGCGGTCGTCATCATCAGCGGTACATTGCCGTTGCCGTCCACCTGTGGCGCTTGCTGTGCGCCTTCGGTTTTTGGTGTCCACTGGTTTGCACCGGCAGGGGATTTCGTCAGTTCCCATTCGTAGTCAAACAGCACGTCGAAATAGGAATTGTCCCATGTTGTTGGCGTTGGCGTCCACGGGCCTTCAATGCCGGATGTGATGGTGTCAACACCCTTGCCGGATCCGAACGAGTTGGTCCAGCCAAGGCCCATTTCAATCAAGGACGCGCCTTCTGGTTCAGCACCAACATGCGCATCCGGGTCACCCGCGCCGTGTGCCTTACCAAACGTATGACCACCAGCCACAAGTGCCACGGTTTCTTCGTCGTTCATCGCCATTTTCGCGAAGGTTTCACGCACATCATGGGCGGACAGCAAAGGGTCGGGATTGCCCATCGGGCCTTCGGGGTTCACGTAAATCAGGCCCATTTGTACGGCACCCAGTTCACCAATCAATTCGCGATTGTCTTGCTTGTAACGCTCGGAATCATCGCCAAGCCATTCGGTTTCTGGACCCCAATAGATGTCTTCTTCAGGCTCCCAAATATCAGCGCGACCACCGGCAAAGCCGTGGGTTTCAAAGCCCATGCTTTCAAGTGCGACATTGCCCGTCAGGATCATCAAATCCGCCCAGCTGAGCGCCGCGCCGTATTTGGCTTTGATTGGCCACAACAGACGACGCGCTTTGTCGAGGTTGCCGTTGTCCGGCCATGAGTTCAGCGGCGCAAAGCGCTGTGAGCCGGACCCTGCACCGCCACGGCCATCACCCACACGGTACGTGCCCGCAGAATGCCACGCCATGCGAATAAAGAACGGGCCATAATGCCCGTAATCCGCTGGCCACCAGTCTTGGCTGTCGGTCATCAACGCCGTGAGGTCAGCGATCACCGCATCCAGATCAAGGCCTTTGAAGGCTTCGGCGTAATCAAACGCGCCGCCCATCGGATTGCCCTGTGGTCCGTTCTGGCTCAGGGGTTTCAGGTTCAATGAATTTGGCCACCATCCATTGTTGGCGATAGACCCTATTTCTTGTGATGAGCCGTGGTCAAACGGGCATTTGCCGCCTGTATCTTTTGGTGAACCGTCCATGATGAATCTCCCTTGGTGTGCATTTGGCGTCACTCTATCGAGCCAACGCAATTAGTTTAAGTGGTATTTTCTGATCAACTTGATAAGTTTGACTTATGATGAATCTAACTCTTAAACAGCTTCGCTATTTTGAGGCCTTGATCCAGCACCAACACTTCGGCCATGCCGCAGATGCGAGCGGGATTTCGCAGCCAGCCTTGTCGATGCAGATCAAGGAGTTGGAAGAAAGCCTTGGGGTGCCACTGTTCGAACGCGCGGCCCGACAAGTTCGTTTGACGCGGTTTGGCGAAGACCTTGCGCCACGGGTGCGCGAGATTTTGCGCAATGTCGGTGAGGTTGAGGACATGGCCCGCCTTGCGCAACACAATATGTCGGGGCGTTTACGCATTGGCGTGATTCCAACGATTGCACCATACCTACTGCCCACGTTCATTGGCCATCTGACGCAGAACCATCCGACACTTGATGTGCACATCCGTGAGACGCTGACGCCGCGCCTGATTGCCGAACTTGCCGATGGTAAAATCGATACCGCCATTGTCGCCCTGCCGGTGTCTGAACCCGCATTTGAAGAGGTGACGATCTTTGAGGAAGACTTTGTACTCGTGCGACCTGAACGTGATGCGGCGCGCCCGGTTCCAAGTGCGGCAGACCTACAGCTCATGCAGCTTTTGCTGCTTGAGGAAGGGCATTGTTTTCGCGATCAGGCGCTGTCGTTTTGCAATATCCGTTCGTCCCTGCCGCGCGAGGGGTTGGATGGGTCATCCCTAACGACGCTGGTGCAACTGGTGGCCGCGGGCCTTGGCGTGACGTTGATCCCGCAAATGGCAGTGTCCGTTGAAACGCGATCAGCGGCGGTGTCCGTGGCGCAGTTTCCCACGCCAAGCCCTAAGCGTAAAATCGGGATGATCTGGCGCAAGACATCCCCCCTCGCCGACCAGTTTCACCAGATCGCTAGCATCGTTGAAACCGCAGCCGCAGGATTGCGCTATCCGACTTTATAAAGCCCCTCGGCTTTGATCTGATCAAAGGTTTCGTCGAGCGATTTGAGCGCGCGTTCAATAAGGGTGTCGATCTCGGCTTTTGAAATCACCAATGGCGGAGAGATGATCATGCGGTCGCCAACATGACGCATCACAAGGCCATTGGCAAAACAGCGTGTCCGGCACGCGAGGCCAACAGTGCCAGCATCCGCCGCAAACTTGGCGCGGCTGTCTTTGTGCGGTGTCAGCGCGATGGACCCCATCATCCCGACGATCTTGGCCTCACCGACAAGGGGGTGCGCAGTCAGGGATTCCCACTTCGTTTTCAGGTATGGGCCCGTGTCTTGGGCAACGGTTTCAACGATCTTTTCCTCTTGCAGGATGCGCAGGTTTTCTAAGGCAACAGCACAGGCCACCGGATGGCCAGAGTAAGTATAGCCGTGGTTGAAATCCCCCGCGTGCGCGATTGTGTCAGCGATCTCGTCACAAACCAAAGACCCGCCAATCGGCGCATAGCCCGACGACAAGCCTTTGGCGATGGTTATGATATGCGGGCGGATGCCGTAGTATTCTGAGCCAAACCAATGCCCCGTGCGCCCAAAGCCGCAAATGACCTCATCCGCGATCAGCAAGATGCCATGTTCATCACAGATGCGCTGGATTTCCGGCCAGTAGCTAGAGGGTGGAACAATGACGCCCCCTGCCCCTTGCACGGGTTCTGCGATAAAGGCCGCGACGCGGTCCGCACCAAGTTCATGGATCGCCGCCTCAAGCTGGCGTGCGCGCTCCAGGCCGAATTCTTCTGGCGTCTTGTCACCGCCTTCTGACCACCAATCAGGTTGGTCGATATGGTGAATACCCGGGATAACTGGCACACCTTGGTTTTGCATGCCCGACATCCCCCCAAGTGAGCCACCACCAAGCGTTGAGCCATGATAGGCGTTGTGGCGGCTGATGATGATGTTCTTGTTCGGCTGCCCTTTGATCGCCCAGTAATGGCGCACAAGGCGGATGTTGGTGTCGTTCGCCTCGGACCCGGAACCGGCATAGAAAACATGGTTCAGATCGCGCGGCGCGAGGTCCGCCAGTTTGGCAGACAGCGCGATCACGGGCACATGGCTGGTCTGGAAGAAGGTGTTGTAATACGGCAATTCCTTCATCTGACGCGCGGCGGCATCAGCGAGTTCATGTCGGCCATAGCCGATGTTCACGCACCAAAGACCCGCCATTGCATCAAGAATTTGGTGCCCTTCGCTGTCCGTAAGCGTTACCCCATCAGCGCCCGTGATGATGCGCGCGCCGGTTTTGGCCAGATCAGCGCCAGCGGTAAACGGATGCATGTGGTGTGCGGCGTCCAGCGCCTGCAATTCAGCCGTCGGCATATGGTTTGAAATCACGTTCATGAGGAAGTCCTATGATAAGATGGTGTGCGCCGAACGCGCGTTTCGGGTCACAGTATGCCGACTAAGCGCTGTGTCAATTGCCCTTGATTTGACGCGAACACTCTTCGTTCAGGCTATATTGCCAATCTCTCAATCGCTCATCATAGTATTTTGCAGAGACGGGATAACCCGCCATCCAAACGACAGGGAAACTACATGAAAAACGCATATCTCCTTTCCGGCATTGCAGCCCTCGCCCTTGTGGCAGGTTCCGCGACTGCCGAAGAAGTTCGGGTCTACAACTGGTCCGACTATATCGACGAAGACCTGCTGGCGCAGTTCGAAGAGGAAACCGGCATTGACCTGATTTATGACGTGTTTGATTCCAACGAAGTGCTTGAAACTAAAATGCTTTCAGGCGGCTCTGGTTATGACGTGGTTGTGCCGTCGGGTACATTCCTGCAGCGCCAGATTGTTGCTGGAGCGTTCCAAACGCTTGATCAATCCCAACTGTCAAACGCTGGTAACATGTGGGACGTGGTCTCAAGCCGCACGGAACAATACGACCCAGAGAATGCCTATTCGATCAACTACATGTGGGGCACGACTGGTATCGGCGTGAACGTGGGCCGCGTGCAAGAAGTGCTTGGCGAAGATGCTCCAATTGACAGCTGGGACCTCGTTTTTGACCCAGCAAACATGGAAAAGCTGGCCGAATGCGGTGTTCATTTCCTTGATGCACCCGCTGAGATGATCCCCGCTGCGTTGAACTATATCGGTGAAGATCCAAACAGCCACGACCCGGACGTTATCGCGAAGGCTGCCGACGTATTTGACGCGGTTCGCCCCTTTATTCAGAAGTTTAACAGCAGCGCGTACATAAACGGCTTGGCCAACGGCGACATTTGCGTTGCTGTGGGTTGGTCAGGTGACGTTCTGCAAGCACGAGATCGTGCTGCCGAAGCGGACAATGGTGTAGAAATTGCATATAACGTCCCGATCGAAGGTGCGCAGATGTGGTTTGACCAAATGGCAATCCCTGTGGATGCACCAAACGTTGAAGGTGCGCACAAGTTCCTGAACTTCATCATGGACGCGCAAAACATGGCTGCCGCTTCCAATTACGTTTATTATGCAAACGGAAACCTGGCGTCACAGGAACACCTGATCGAAGACGTGATCGGTGATGTCGCGATCTATCCAGATGCGGCGACACTGGACAACCTGTTCACAACCACGCCGTATGACGCACGCGTGCAGCGTGTTGTGACGCGCCTGTGGACAACTGTTAAGTCCGGCCAATAAGCGATTGATCCCTCGCGCTAATATGGCGCGGGGGGTTCCCATTCAGAGGACAAGTGATGGCGCAACCGAAACCGAATAAAGTCTTTGCCCCTTGGGATGATCCGGACGCAAAGCCGATTATCCAGTTCAAGAATGTGACCAAACGGTTTGGTGACTTTACCGCCATCGACAACCTGACCCTCGATATTTACCCACAAGAATTTTTTGCGCTTCTCGGCCCGTCTGGGTGCGGTAAAACCACGTTGATGCGCATGCTTGGTGGTTTCGAAACGCCAACCGAAGGTACCATCCTTCTGGATGGTGTCGACATTGGCCCCGTCCCCCCCAACGAGCGCCCCGTGAACATGATGTTCCAGTCTTACGCGCTGTTCCCGCATCTGTCCGTCTGGGACAACATCGCGTTCGGGTTGAAACGGTCAAATATGCCGAAAGATCAGATCGGTGAACGGGTTGAGCGGATGCTAAAGCTGACGCAACTCGGCAAGTTCGCGAAACGAAAACCGCATCAAATTTCTGGCGGTCAACGCCAACGTGTCGCCCTTGCGCGCAGTTTGGCCAAGGCCCCTAAATTATTGTTATTAGACGAACCTTTGGGTGCGTTAGACAAAAAGCTGCGCAATGAAACGCAGTTCGAATTGATGGACATACAAGAAACCACCGGCACGACATTTGTGATCGTGACCCACGACCAAGAAGAAGCGATGACCGTCGCGTCACGCGTTGCGGTGATGGTTGATGGCAATCTAGCGCAGGTCGCCACGCCGGACCAAATATACGAAGCGCCCAGTTCCACCTATGTGGCGGATTTCATTGGCGATGTGAATATTATCGAAGGCGTCGTCGACCTGCCTGACGCTGAGGTGCCCGATGGCGCAGTGTCTATTCGCTGGTCTCCGACAGAGGCGCCCATCATCGCCATGATGGACACTGCCTTGCCGACCGCATCGGCTTGTCATTTCGCGATCCGGCCCGAAAAGGTTTCTATCTCGACGGAAAAGCCGGAGGCGAAAAATGTCATGTCCGGCAAGATTCTCGACATTGCGTATCTGGGCAATATTTCGACCTATCACGTTGAGGTCGCGCCTGGCCTCATCATAAAGGCACAGGCCACCAACGTGCGCCGCCTCTCGCGGCGCAATCTGACCTGGGACGATCACGTCTACCTCAGCTGGACTGACACCGCTGGTGTCGTGTTGACGGAATGAAATTACGCCGCTCATTTCTGATTGCCGTTCCGTACACATGGCTTTTGATTTTCTTCCTTGTGCCGTTCGGGATCGTGCTGAAAATCTCGTTCTCTGACATCGCGCTGGCGATCCCACCCTACACCCCGACGTTGAAAGACGGGTTCTGGCAAATGCTGTCAGGATTGGACCTTGAGAACTACGCGTTCATCGGCGCGGGCGCAGTCTTTGCCCTGTTCGCCGTTGTCGTGATTTCAATCGCCATGTTTCAAATTGTCTATCCGAGGGTGCGCAGAGCGCTCATTCCCGATGCAAGATATGGCGTATTTGATAGCGCGGCGGCGGCGTTGACGACTTTGGCTGTGGCGTTGGTCAATGTCGCGCTGATCGTGGCCGTGTTGGGTTTGCTGTTTCCGGCCCTCAAGGCCTTCGTTGATATTCCCGATTTCCTTTACTTCGCGGCCTATCTTTCGTCGCTAAAAATAGCGATCATTTCGACCTTTCTAACACTGCTGATCGGCTACCCGATTGCCTACGCGATGGCACGCGCCGCTGAACATTGGCGGCCCACATTGTTGATGCTGGTGATCCTACCGTTCTGGACCTCGTTTCTGATCCGCGTCTACGCATGGATCGGCATCCTCAGCACGGAAGGCTACCTGAACCAGTTCCTGCTTGGGGTGGGTATCATTGGCGAACCCTTGGCGATCCTGAACACCCCAATCGCCGTCTACATCGGCATCGTTTACACCTATCTGCCCTTCATGGTGCTGCCGATCTACGCAGCATTGGACAAGATGGATGACAGCCTCGTGGAAGCCGCAGAAGATCTCGGATGCACAGCGCTGTCCGCCTTCTGGCTCGTCACGGCGCCCCTGTCCAAACCCGGCGTCATCGCAGGGTGTTTCCTCGTGTTTATCCCGACGTTGGGCGAGTTCGTTATCCCGTCCCTATTGGGGGGGTCCAACACCGTGATGATCGGTAAGGTTCTGTGGGAGGAGTTCTTTAACAACCGCGATTGGCCTGTGGCCTCTGCGGTGGCGGTGATCCTGTTGTTGATCCTGATCATTCCCATCGTCCTATTCCAGCGCAACCAGCAGGAGGCAGATCAATGAGGCGGTTCTCATGGTTCAACGCCACCTCCCTAACGTTCGGATTCGCGTTTCTTTACCTGCCGATGCTGATGTTGATCATTTACAGCTTCAACGAGTCCCGTCTGGTGACCGTTTGGGCGGGCTTTTCCACGAAATGGTATGGCGAGCTGATGCAGAACGAAGCGTTCTTGGACGCGGCTTGGGTCACGATCAAAGTGGCGTTCTGGTCGTCCACCTTGGCGACGATCCTTGGAACGATGGCCGCTTACATCATGGTCCGCGCAGGGCGCTTCCGCGGGCGCGGCTTGTTCAGCGGCATGATCTACGCTCCTCTTGTGATGCCCGAAGTTATCACCGGCCTGTCCCTGCTATTGTTCTTCATCGCTGTCGACGTGAACCGCGGAATTTTGACCATCGTTCTGGCGCACACAACCTTTGCAATGTGTTATGTTTCAGTCGTCGTCACATCGCGATTGGTCAGCTTTGACAACGCCCTTGAGGAAGCCGCGCTCGACCTTGGGTGCACGCCGTTTGACGCGTTCCGGTCCGTCACATTACCAATCATTTTGCCCGCGGTGATTTCGGGGTGGCTGCTGGCGTTTACGCTGTCGCTGGATGATCTGGTGATCGCGACATTTACGTCTGGTCCAAGCTCAACCACGTTGCCGATTAAGATTTTCAGCGCCGTGCGCCTTGGCGTGACGCCAGAAATCAACGCGCTGTCGACGATTATGATTTTGCTTGTAACGGTTGGGGTTATTGCGGCGTCGCTGATCTCACGAAGTCTTGCGATAAAAGCGAAAGCGGATGAACGAAACGCCCAGAGCTGAAATCTTTTGAAGATTTCATTTAGCCGAGCGCATAACCTGCGCCGCGCACGGTGCGCACAGGGTCCGTGCCACCCTTACTGGTGAGGACCTTGCGCAACCGTCCGATATGAACGTCCACAGTGCGCGTATCCACATAGTTGTCTCGCCCCCACACACGGTCCAGCAGCAATTCACGGCTCCAAACGCGGCCCGGGTTTTCCATGAAATTGGCCAATAGGCGGAACTCTGTCGGGCCAAGTTTCAGTTCAACATCAGCGCGGGTCACGCGGTGGGTTTCCCCGTCGAGCGCGATGTCTTCAAACGTTAACATTTGTCCCACGGCGCTTGGGCGCACACGGCGCAGTTGGGTGCGCACGCGGGCCATGAGTTCGGCAACCGTGTAGGGCTTCACCACATAATCATCCGCGCCAGTTTCTAGGCCGCGTACCTTGTCGACTTCCTCTGACCGTGCCGAGAGCATGATGATAGGAATGTCGCGGGTTTCTGTGCGCGTCTTGAGCTGGCGACAAATCTCAATGCCAGACACATGCGGCAGCATCCAATCGAGCACGATCATATCAGGTGTGTCTTCTTGCACCGCCAATAACCCCTGTTCCCCATCTGCCGCCACGCTGACGCGGTACCCTTCAGCCGTCAGATTATAGCTGAGAACCTCACGCTGGGCAGGTTCGTCTTCGATGATGAGGACATGGGGTTGTGACATTGCTATAGCTCTGCCGCTGCGATTGTGCTGCTCATCTTCGGGCGGTCTTCTTCGGGCATTTCGCCTGTGACCATATAGATCACCTGTTCGGCCATATTGGTCACCAGATCGCCCATGCGTTCGACGTTCTTGGCAATGAAATGCATGTGCATACACGCCGAAATGTTGCGTGGGTCTTCCATCATGAAGGTCAGGAATTCGCGGAACAATGCGTTGTACATTTGATCCACGTCCAGATCGCGCTGGCGGACGTTTTCAGCTAGCTCAACATCGCGGCGCACATAGGCATCAAGCGCGTCACCCAGCATGGATTGCACTTCTTTGGACATCCGGCGCAGGGCTGCGTCAGCGCCGTTAATCGGCTTTAGATCCGCAAGGATTGGCGTGCGTTTGGCTATGTTTTTGGCGTAATCCCCGACCCGTTCCAGTGACGCGGACAGTTTCAAAACCGATAACAGCGCGCGCAGGTCTTTGGACACAGGGGCACGCAGCGCAATGGTGCGCGCCGCCGCCTCGTTGATCTGTTCCTCAAGCGCATCGATTGCCTTGTCACCCTTACGCACCACGTCAGCGCGTTCAATATCGCGCACCTCAAGCGCTTTGGCACTTTCTAGGATCGCATGTTCAACCATGCCGCCCATTTTCATGATAAGGGATTGAATTTCCTCAAGATCGCGGTCGTAGGCAGATGAAATGTGTTCGTTCATGTCGCTCTCCTTACCCGATCCGACCAGAGATATAGCTCTCTGTGCGCGGATCTTCGGGGTTGGTGAAAATCTTATCAGTTTCGCCGAATTCTACCAGATTGCCGAGGTGGAAGAAGGCCGTTTTCTGGCTCACACGCGCAGCCTGCTGCATAGAGTGGGTGACGATGACGACGCTATAGCTTTGGCGCAGCTCGTCGATCAGTTCTTCGACTTGCGCGGTCGCGATTGGGTCAAGGGCCGAACAGGGTTCATCCATCAACAAGACTTCGGGGGACGTGGCAATCGCGCGTGCGATACACAAGCGCTGCTGTTGCCCGCCGGACAGTCCCGTCCCCGGTGAATGCAGCCGATCCTTGGCTTCCGTCCAAAGCGCGGCTTTGCGAAGGGATTTTTCAACAATCTCATCCAGTTCGGCCTTGGTACGGGCCAACCCGTGGATTTTCGGGCCATAGGCCACGTTGTCATAGATGGATTTCGGGAAGGGATTCGGTTTTTGGAACACCATTCCGACCTTGGCACGTAGCTGCACAGGGTCAACGGCTGGATCGTAGATGTCTTCGCCGTCCAGCAGGATATCGCCCTGCACACGGCAAATATCAATCGTGTCGTTCATCCGGTTCAAGCACCGCAGGAACGTAGACTTGCCACAGCCAGACGGACCAATGAACGCGGTCACAGTCTTGTCTTCGATGTCGACATTCACGTCTTTAATGGCGTGGTTGTCGCCATAATAGACCTGCACGTCCTTGGCAGAGATTTTGTAGTCGGTCATGTAAGTTGTGTCCTTCATTGCGCTACCAGCGCCGTTCGAATTTTTTGCGCAGGAAGATGGCGATGGCGTTCATCAGCAACAAGAACACCAGCAGCACGATGATCCCGCCCCATGCTTTTTCATAAAAGCCCACGTCTGCACGCGCGGCCCATGTGTATATTTGCGCCGGCATTGCCGAGTTCGGGTCCAAGAAACCCGCTGCAACGCCGTCTGGAAATTCGCGAGCGACAAAGCCGACCATGCCGATCAGTAAAAGCGGTGCCGTTTCACCCAAGGCCTGCGCGAGGCCGATGATCGTACCCGTCAGAATACCTGGCATCGCCAGCGGCAGCACATGGTGAAACACCGATTGCATCTTTGATGCGCCGATGCCCAGTGCGGCGTCGCGAATGGACGGTGGCACAGATTTCAAAGACGCACGGGTTGAAATGATAATCGTCGGCAATGTCATCAGCGTTAGCACCAAGCCGCCGACCAATGGCGCAGATTGTGGCAGGTGCATGAACTGGATGAATACGGACAGGCCCAAGATGCCGAACACAATCGAGGGCACGGCTGCGAGGTTTGAGATATTTACCTCAACCAAGTCGGTAAAGCGGTTCTTTGGGGCGAATTCTTCTAGGTAAATCGACGCGGCGACCCCGATGGGCAAGCTGAGGAACAATACCACCAACATCATGAAAAACGACCCAATCACAGATGCTCCGATCCCCGCCCCGCCCGGGTTGTCCACGCCAGAATCTGTACCCGTTAGGAACGCCCAGTTAAAGCGCCCCGTCATCAGGCCCGCATCGCGTAGAACATCGACCACGTCGAGGTCGGCTTTCTCAAGGAAGCGGCTGTCGACCAAGGTGTCGCGTGTGACGCGCCCCCTGAAGTAGCCTTCAACACGGGACGACAATTGCAATTGAAACGTCGTTGGAACGCCGATGTCGTTCGGGTTTTCACGGTAATGGGCACGAATATCGCCCCCGACTTTGCCGAGCATGCGTTCAAGCGCGGCGGCATCATAGGCAACGTCAACACCCTGCGCGTCCAGCTGTGCCGCAAAGTTGTCGACGAAAATATCGCGATAAACCGCCGTTTTCAAAAGTTGGCTTTCAGCATCATCGAATTGTTCTTGGCTTAACGTCACGTCCAGTTTCATCACGTATTGTGTGAATGCTGGCAGGCCAGATTTCAGGATAGTGAAGGTCAACGCGGCCAAGAAAAGCCCACCAATCGCAAGGGCGATGATGCCATAGCTGCGGAACCGCTTTTCGGCGGCATTGCGGTTCTTGGTGTGTGGGTCTTGCACCTTTAACGATGTGAATTTGGGTGTGTCAGTCATTAGTCGTACTGCTCCCGATATTTGCGCACGATATAAAGCGCGAAGACGTTCAAGCACAGGGTGATGACAAACAGCGTCATCCCCAACGCGAAGGCCACCATCGTTTCTGGGCTGTTAAATTCACCGTCACCCGTGAGCTGGCTGACGATTTTTGCGGTCACGGTGGTCATGGCTTCAAACGGATTGAGCGATAGGCTCGCGGCCGCCCCTGCCCCCAAGACCACGATCATGGTTTCCCCGATCGCGCGCGACGCCGCCAAAAGGATCGCGCCAACAATACCGGGCAAGGCTGCGGGTAGGATCACTTGGCGGATGGTCTCCGATTGCGTGGCCCCAAGGCCGTATGACCCATCGCGCATCGCTTGGGGGACCGCGTTGATGATATCGTCAGACAAGGACGACACGAACGGGATCAACATAATGCCCATCACCGAGCCTGCGGTGATCGCCGCGGTGCCGCCCGACATCCAATTCACCCCAAACAGGCCACCATTACCAAAGGCGTTGACCAACAGCGGGCCAACGGTCAGCAGCGCAAACAGCCCGTAAACAATTGTTGGAATACCTGCGAGGATTTCCAGCATCGGTTTGGCAAAGGCGCGCACCCGATCAGAGGCGTATTCTGACAGGTAAATCGCGGAAAACAGGCCCAGCGGCACGGCCACGATCAATGAGATGATCGAGATAAACATCGTGCCCCAGATCAATGGCAGGAACCCAAGGTCAGATGCACCACCGCGCCCCGAAAAGCTGGGCTCCCAACGGGTTCCGAAAAAGAAATCAGCGGCAGGATATGTTTGGAAGAAATCTATGGTGTTGAAGATCAAGCTAAAAACGATGCCGACTGTCGTAAGCACGGCCACAGTAGCAGCACTGAACAATAGAACCAAAACACCGCGTTCAACAACATTGCGCGCGCGGTAGTCTTTGTTCGTACGCCGAAGCGCAACCGCAAAGCCCGCCAGCGCAACGGCAAGTACCACAAAGCCGCGCAACACGTTGCCGGTTGTTGCAAGCGCGCGGTAGTGGCGCGCGCCATCTAATGTCAGTTGTGTCACATCCGACCCAACCGCGACGCCAACACCCGCCAAAACATCACGTATATTCGTGCTTTCAGCGTCCAACGCGGCAATCGCGTCGTCGCTCAGCACGCCTTGTGCGACAACCACATCCAGACCATCGGCCACGCGGCGCATGTCTTGAACGATCAGCGCACTGGACACACCTTCAGCGCCGACTTGATCCGCGATCAAACCAGACACGGATTGATTGATAAAAAGCGGCTGTGCGACCAGCCAGATCACAAGCAAAATCGCAGACGGAACAAAAACGCTTAGCGCCACGTTCTGTCCGTAATATCCTTTGAGAGAATGCAGCAAGCGCTGATCACCGCTGGCAGAACGCAGCGCGCGGTGGGTCCCCATGACGTAGCCAATGGCGGACAGTGCAAGCACCAATATGACAGTTAGCAGCAATGACATTGCGGTTGTGCCCCCAAGCAGCAAGCCTAAAAATTGGTTCAGGCGGCCCAAGATTGGGCCACCTGAGGTTTTAAATAGGCGCGTTAGTTAACGTCCAGTGTGTCTTCTGTTTCAACAGTAGCCTGCGTTGCTGCAAGTTCTGGATCAGACACCAGACCATACTGTGCAAGCGGGCCATCAGGACCGGCAATTTCGTCGGCAATGAAGAACTGAGCGAATTCTTTCACACCGGGGATAACGCCGATGTGGGCTTGCTTGATGAAAAAGAACAATGGACGGGATACCGGGTAGTCGCCTGCTGCGATTGTTTCAGTGGTTGGCTCGACACCGCCCATTGTTGCAACTTTCAGAACGTCTGTGTTGTTCTCATAGAACGCCAGCCCGAAGATACCGATACCGTCCGGGTTTGCATCAATGCGGGCCAGTGTTTCTGTGTAATCGCCATCAATGTCGACCGTGATGCCGTTGCCGCGCACGGAAATGCAGGCATCTTCTGCGTCATCTTCGGACATGCCGCCAGCGATCATCGCTTTCAGTGCGCCTGTTTCTTCACAGCCAGCCAAAAGAAC